>JAKBQK010000247.1 GCA_021835265.1 Thermoplasmata archaeon | reverse complement strand
CTTTGAAAAACGAATGTTTTATGCTTGTTTTTCTGGTGTTATTGACGCAATGAGAGGAAATTTTGAAATTAGTGCCAACTTACAAAAACTGTCTGGCAACAAGTTTTGCCAACTAATGCCTGATTTAAAATGAAATTAATTTGGCTAGCACACCGTGATCCTTTTAATCCTAAAGCTGGAGGTGCTGAAAAGATTATTTTAGAAGTTGGTAAAAGATTGGTGAATAAAGGGTACGAAGTAACTATTTTTGCAGGTGGATGGAAAAACTGCAAAAGATATGAACAAAAAGAAGGAATTAACATTTACAGATATGGCGCCCGCGTTCTGCCACATTTTGTTTTGCCTGCTTTCCTAATTAGACGACGATTTGATGTTGTGATTGCAGATCTTGGGCATGCAGTTCCATGGATTACACCGATTTTATTGAAGAAGAATACAATTGTTTCATTTTTACATCTTCATTCAAGATCCCTTCCAGGACAGGTAAATTTAATCCTAGCTAAGCTTATTACTGCCTTAGAAAAGTCGTACTTCATTTTTTACAATAAGCAAAAGTTTGTAACAATTTCTAGTACTTCATATCTGGATCTTACAGGACTCGGCATTAATCCAAAGAATATAGTTCAAATAAATCCGGGTGTAAATAATATCTTATTCCATCCTTCAAAAAAAACAGAATTTCCTTCGATGATTTATTATGGTGGAATGAGAGCATATAAGAGGCCAGAGGAGGCAGTTTATCTTCTAAAAGAACTGTTAAATCAAGTAGATGACATTCATTTGACTATAGTTGGAGAAGGAGTGGAAAAGGCGAAATTGGAATTGTTGGTCAATAAATACAATCTAGAGAGAAACGTTTCATTTACAGGTAGAATTAATGATGATCATTTAGCCAGAATTGTTTCTGAATCATGGTTGAATATCCATTCTTCAGTTACAGAAGGATGGGGTATATCAATAGTAGAGGCGGCGGCTGCAGGAACACCGACAGTTGCCTATGACGTTCCTGGAGTTTCGGAAAGCATTGAAAATGGAAAGAACGGATTGAAAGTGAAAAATGGAGATAGAGACGCACTTAGAAATGCAGCGGTAATGATTTTAAAAAATCCAAAAAGATGGTTTGAAACGTCCATTGAAATAGCAGAGAAATATTCTTGGGATAAAGCAGAGCAAGCATGGGAGAATCGCATACATGATGTGGTAGATAAACGAGCTTAACTTTGGTAAGTGGTCAGTGATCTGTGCATCCTATCCCGGTTTCGGATTCTTTCTCTCGATCATCAGGGGGACTTCCCTGAGTATGCTCTTCTTTCTCAGTTTCTGTGTATAGAATATGGAGGAGAGTCTTGCGTATGCCTTTGATCCCCGATTTGATCTGGTTCCACCTGAGACCTTTCTCATGATCACTGAGGATCTCAATGCTCTTTCTGCCCTGTTGTTGGTGGATTCCACATCCGGGTCCATGACGAACCTGAAGAGCCATTCCTTTCTCCTTTTGAGCAGATTGTCCACGAATTTACTTGATCTGGAATGATCATAATCCATTTCCAGGAGGAATATCAGCTTTTCATGGAGGGTGCTGACATCTTCCATGGTTCCATGGCCATGGAATGCCTTTGCCTCATCGTATATTTTCTGAAGGGATTCCTTTATTATTCTGCCTTCATCCCCATAGAATGATTCCAGTTCCCCTGCATCGCATATGATGTGAGACCAGCAGTACTGCTGATCATTCTTTGTCTTCTTCGCCAGTGATTCAAATGAACTGTGGCGGTCATGGATGTCTGTGCCATTTGTTTTCCCAGGAGATCCAGTGCAACTTCATGGTTGTTGCTTTTGGATATGTGGAATATGGCCTCTCCCTTTGTGACGAATGTCCACAGATCCATGTTTGATCCGTTCTCCCTCCAGGATGTTGTGTCCATGTGCCTGGAGGGTGCTTTCCTGATCTGGTCAAGGAGAGTTTCATATTCCTTTCCCATGGAATCGGAAAGCCTGTAGAGCATGTCCTGTATCTCATCCTCAGATATCCTGAGGCCAAAAATCTCATTCATGGTCATGGATACACTCTCCAGGCTCGATCTCATGGAGATCTTGAAATATGACGCTATGAGCATGACCCCTATGGAGAACCCTGATCCGGAGAATGCATATGCTATGTTAGGTTCCATGATCCTCCTGCAATGGATGCAGTACATCCTCTCTATCCTGTACTGGATCACGGAGGGAATCACCGGAGGTATATCCTCTATGACCCTGGTTCTCATGCCCTTCCTCACCAAGGGTGAGGAACAGTCAGGGCATGTGAAACCGACGGCTTTTACCCTGACACGTTCCGTGATGTGCGGGATAGATCTGGAATGGCCCATGTGGCCATTCTGTGCACCGGCTTTCCTCTTTGGTGGAACAGCATCATGTGTTGCAACTTCTTCCATGATGGCATAGGGTTTGCTGTTCTTCACACCAACGTTGGAGGGGTGCCTCTTCTTGTATTCATCCAGCTCCTTCTTAAGATTCCTGTTCTCATCCTGTAGTCGATCCACAATTTTCCTGAGATTCTCATATGCCCTCTGGAATTTCTCGATCATCTCCTGATCCCCGGGTGTCTCTGCAAGAAGCTGAATCATGCTACTAATATAATATATTAGCAATATATGGATCTTTCTGTTACCAGGACTGATAAAATACGATCAGCATGCACACAAGACTGGCCACTTACAAACTTTGAAAAGATTTATAATAATTAATTAAATTAGAGGTTATGAAAGCAGTAGTAACTGGAATTTCTGGTCAAGATGGATATTTTCTTTCTCAGCTATTAATATCTAAGGGCTATGAGGTACATGGTGTCCTGAGAAGGAATAGTTCAATGACTCAGGGTACTGTTGATCTTCTTCCTGAATCCATCAAAAAACAGATTGTTATCCATTATGGTGATATTACTGACGGCCATTTTCTTGCAACACTTCTTGAAAGAGAAAAACCAGATGAACTCTATCATATGGCGGCGCAGAGTTTTGTCGGATATAGCTTTCAAAACGCACTATCCACATATGATGCAAACATAGGTGGCACGCTTAATGTGTGTAATGCAGTTAAGGATTCATCACCCAATACAAGATTATATTTTGCAAGCACATCAGAACTTTTCGGACAACCAAAGGTGACACCACAGAATGAAATGACACCATTTATGCCAAGAAGCCCTTATGCAGTATCAAAACTCGCAGGACTATGGACTGTTAGGACATATAGAGATGCCTATAAGCTTTACATGAGCAATGGTATTCTCTTTAATCATGAATCAGAAGTCAGAGGACCTGAGTTCGTAACAAGGAAGATATCTAAGGCTGTAGCAAGAATAAATAATGGTTCAACAGATCCAGTAATTCTTGGAAATCTTGAAGCAATTAAGGACTGGGGGTATGCTAAGGATTACGTGGAAGGCATGTGGAAAATGCTGCAAACTGATTATCCCGATGACTTTGTATTAGGAACAGGAGAAGCTCACACGGTAAGAGAATTTGCTGAAGAAGCGTTCTTTGTAATAGGAACAAAGATTGAGTGGAAAGGAAAAGGAGTAAATGAGGTTGGAATAGATCAGAATGGCAAAACAGTGGTTAAAGTAGGTAAAGAATTTTTTAGACCCCTTGAGTCAGATAACTACGTGGCAGATTACTCAAAGGCAAAGGAAAAATTTGGATGGAACCCGATAACTACATTTAGGGAGTTAGTTAGGTTAATGGTTAAGAGTGATATCGCAAATTGTAATTTGGAACCTACAAAATTGTAAAGTGCCAAAATAAATAGTTTTTAAACCCTAACAACGCAATTCCATAACGTGTGGAGTACGAGGTCTGGGAAAGGCTTTCGAACCGATCTCTGAGTTTCGAACTCGAACAATGAGGTTGGCAGTTTACGAATCGACACCATGCCCCTGCAATGGGACGGATAGTAGAATGTTTACTGACCAACATATTTCCCGGAATCACCATTGGAGGTGACATAGACAATTTCTAACAACATATTAATTTTTCACTTTTGATTGACTTTTCCCAAAAATTACATAGAATTCGTGGCTAATGCAGTCAGAAATAGTTCCTTTATTCCTTATTTTCTCTTTTTTTCATCCATTCTTCATGGAATTTCTCATAATACCATCCCTCACATGCTTATCATGCAAGGATTTCTATGAGCTCCATACCCATATGATTCGGAAATTGTCCGAAACAGGTATTGGTGATTCCATGAGTTTCCATACCTGCCCCTTCTCATCCTTTTTCCCATGAACCTTTTCTGTCCATGTATCCGGATGATCCTGGATCCATTCCCTGAACAGTTCATGTTCTCTCCTTGTTGCTGGAAGAACTGTTACGAATCTCCCGTGATGATCCTGGATGTATTGCATGTTATCATGTGTGCAGAGCTTTGAATCGGCAACATACATGAAGTCGTCCCTTCCAGTGAGTTTTCTTATGGATCCCCATGTTTCAATGTGTGTTGGAGAATCCACGGTGTTGCCGTCAGCGACCTCGTAATGCACAGGAACGGCACCATCCCCTGTTACCGTGAGGATCCACACAAGCTGCTTCAGATCGCCCCTGTGATCCTTGCTGTGCCCGAATGTGAGATTCACTGTTCTCTTGGATCTGATCTCATTGCCACTGGCCTTTCTGTATATACCGCTCAATGCAACAGAGGTGGAATCGTTGTGGAATCGCTTCATGGAAAGATCAAATTCCCTCACTGATCTGACCACAATTTCTGTGAGAAGCGATGATCTATCGGCATCAAAAAGTCTTTCCAGTGTTCTGCCAATGCGATCATCATTGATGCTTTCATAGTCCGTGATGCCCAGAAGTTCTGCTGGATATTCTCCTGCCCATTCACCCATGGCATACATGGGTTCCCTTGAAACAAGTATATTTTTTGCAAGAAGCATGATGCACTGTGCATCCTATGGTGACCCCAGACGTCCGCACAGGATACTGTGCAGTCTGAGTCTCTCCATGAAGTGGCTTATGACCGGAATGGATCCTATGATTCTTGTATTCCATCTTCCTGCTGGGATGAACAACACAGAACTGGGCAAGTTCATCAAGCACTTTTACGGCCAGGAGACAAGTACAAAAAAAGGGAAATACAGATATAGGAGAAAGGGACTGCTGGACAGCATACCACACAGGAAGCTGTTAAGGGGGGTCAAAATAATAAGGAAAAGTGATCTGGAAAGCGTGATGAAATTATTGATCCAGTGGAATGCGATAGTGGATCAGCGAATTATTGAGCCAAACGGAGAGGATCTTAAGATACTTCAGGATGCCGAAGAATAGGGGCTCCCATGATGATAAAATAATTCAGGGAAAAGCCTTTAAATTTGTGCGGAAAGTAAGCTTAATGTATGTTTAACCCTATAAGACAACTTTAACTCGTCATTTAGGGAGGCAGACCATTATCAACCGGAAGTTGACAATTTAGTTTATTTTGTTATCTATGACTTTTCCCAAGACCATATGGTATCATTCTCAGAAAATTCACAACTACAAACGGATTAAAACCGATCTCTTTCCGAAAAGGAACTAGCATTGAGATATTGAGTTTCTTAATCAACTCCTTAATTTCAAGTTCAATATTGGGACTTTGCATTGCAGTTGAATAGAATTTACCATACAGGTAGCTTTTTCTTAAAGTCGTAGAAAACGAATCGTTCTGATTTATGATGGGATTCTCCGCAAAATAAATGTTTTTAAGGTATTTGAAAACATAATAATATAATATTGAATCCTCATGCGATAAACCATCAATGAAGTAATGTTTTTCCATCTCGTTCAGTGCTTTCATAAGTAAATCTTTTCTATAAAAGCGAGGTACCGCGGGCACCAATGGGCTTCCTCCATAGATTTTTGATAATTTGAAGAAATGTCCCCTTTGACTATCTAAAAGCGAAGAAAAAACTGTTCCTCCATCTGATACTTCGGGTATCATGACAACTGCCGAATTGACATCTTTTATCTCTTTAATCAAATATTCATTCAAATATTGATCGGAATCTAACAACAATATACCATCATTTCTTGCCATTTTGATTCCTAGTACTCTAGCCTGAAACCTATTTGAGTCACTTTCAAAAATCCTTAAATTTGTAAAGGCCGAAAGATCTATATTGTGGTTCTTTACGACCGCCACTATTTCATCTCCCGACTCAATTAGTGGTTGCACATTTCTAAGGAATGTTAGCAACTCATCAGCTCGAAGCGATCGAGTGATAATGCTAATGTCCAATATCTTCCCCTATTTTTAGATTGCTTTCACTCAATTTTCGGGTACAAATGCTCCACGATGTTCTGCTGTAAAACAAACTTCATCTCTTCGTCATAACTATTTAATACATAAGTCTTATTCCTATTGGTTACTATGCAAAAAACTAGGTTTGGGAATTCTATTTTTACCACAATTTTTTTTGTTTCTGTTTACACGACATTATTATTAACAATATATTCATTTATCCTCAATAAAAGTTCATATAATATTTTTGAAATAGGGGGTACCTTACCAAAACAACCTAATATATACCTTAATAACTCCTTCTTATCAAGTTGGATTTTTTATAGCAACTTTGGGTCCCAAGGAAGTGGTCTCCTCTATTCCATCTTTTATTATGGTATAGTGAGTCTATTTCATAATGTTGCCATTGCTGAAAGAGCTTGGTTTATTTTGGAATTTTCAATTTCTGCAATATCTTCTTATATTTTGGCACTTAAGTCCTTAAATAATAAGTGGGTATCTTTCATCCTTTCCCTAGCTTTTTCCTTTTCGCCGGTTGTTACTAATATGGCCATTTCTGGTGCTTATATGATATATCTCCTTTATGCTTTTACTCCATTATTTATGATCATAATATTGAAAATAATTGATTCTAAATTCTTATTAAGCCTTGAGTATGTTATATTATTTGCACTGCTTTCAGCTTTCGTTTTTGAATTTAATCCAGGCTACATAATGTGGACACCTGTCCTATTTATCATTTATTCGGGGTTGTCTGTATTATTAAAAAACCAAACAAGTTCGAGTTTGATCGCTAATTTGGCTATATTAGTGTTCTTTTTCCTAATTATGTTCTTTTTAACCAAAACATTGAACTCCTTATGGGATATTTTCTCAGGAAACAGTGTCAGTTATTTCTCTACAACAGATTTTGGGGCGTCTTCAACAAATCAAATTTTGATTGACCTTGAAACAAATTTTAATGGGTGGCTCTCATTCACATATTGGTATCCTGCGGTAATCTCTGAGTTTGTTATTATTACCTTTACTATTTTTCAATATAATACCAATATAATTAACAGATCTCTAACTATTTTATCATTTTCTCTCGGTATACAAGCCTTATTAGTTCTTGTTACATGGGGTATTTTTCATTTTCAAATCTTCATTCTGATGAGGTTTATAGCATCATACATGCCATTCTTAGGCGAGTATATACCACATATGGGATACGTCATAGTTGTTGCTTATCTGATTATTCAATCTATGATTGTACTGGGAGGCTTCAATCAGATTTCAATCTCACGATCAAAATTTACCTTTAAGACAAAGAATAATTCAATTAGAATTAATACCAAGACCCTTCTCATTTCGATTTTCATCCTTTTGTTGTTGTTTATAACACCTATTAATTTCCATACAAATTACCCCGGTGATTCCTCAACTTTGGGAATGTACAATAACTCAGAATCATTTCTTATAAACGATAAGGTACCGGACAATGTCAACACAATTTCAAATTGGTTTAATTCGAATACTGCAAAGAATGAAGGTTATAGGGTAATGTTTTTCCCTTTCAGCATGTCCACGGATAATGTAATTCTAAGCAGTATGAAGTGGACATTTATGACAAATATAACAAATAATGCAGTTCCTTTTTTGAATCCGGCATTGAGTAACCATACAAAAGATCTTTCAGATGTTCTTGGCGAATCTAGTGTAAAATATGTGGTTGTCTATTTCGGACCATTTTTGGGTATTGACAATAAGCTCTTTTACTCTGGCCCCCCGAGATTTTACAGCAGTGGGTATAGTTGGGAGTTATCTTGGATCGCTGCAGGAGCTCCATATGCATGGTCACACATATTCAATTCATCAAAATATTTCCACCTCATTGCTAATGTAGGGAATGCATTGATTTACAAGAATCTAGAATATAAAGGTACGGTATTTCGATATTCTATAGGAAATATAAATGAATCGCAACTTAAGTCTGAAATGGTAAATCCTATTTCTTACAATCAGGATACACTCGACCTTCTTTTTAAGACAAATTTATATACAATTATTTCCGACTACAAATCAGTTAATTTTAGCAATAATTTAGTTTCGCTTAATTTGACCAACAAAACGGAAGTAACAGCAAATATATCACCTGGTAATTTCAGCGGACTAATTTCATATGCTTATCAAAGAAGTAGCCCAGATAAATATTATAGAGTTTCATACAACATTTCTGGAATGAATGTTAATTCTGTGAATCTCAAAATAAATTTTTATAATAAACAAGGAAATATAATTAGCTGTTTAAATGCCCGTAACGAACCAAATATAGTATTATCAACACATGGAAATTTTAGCGCTCATAATAAATTGTTATTCGAGTCTCCTGCTAATACTTCTTACGATGAGTTCATGGTAGATATAAGTCATAATGGCACTAATTTTAGAAAAAACGGATATGTTTCCGTATCTAGTATTAAGATTGTAAATGTGAGTTCTTTTCAGCCGATTAAAATAAATTATGAATATGTACATCCTTGGGAAATCAAGTTAAACGGGTCTGTCCATGGTAATCAACTTATAAGATTTCTCACGTCATATGATCCCGGATGGGTTTATCACTCAGGTAACCAATCATATAACTCGATATTTATCGGGTTAGGTTATCGCAGTGAAAATGCATTTTTAGTGAATGCAGGCAATACAACTAATTTTGATTATATATCATTCACACCTCAAGCATCTTACAAGATGAGTTTGATAAACTGGGGTATGGACTGGGTAATATCCATTTCAATACTTCTTCCAATAGATCTCTACAGAAGAAGAATATCAAAGAAGAGATCATATGAGGGGGGAGTGACTGGTGAATATATTAAATTCTAATATAAATGAAAAGAAAATATCAGTAATAATTTGTACGGACAAAAGGAAGGATTACATAATTGAGGCAACACGTTCCGCCGATAGCCAAACATTTAAAAGAGAAGAGTATGAGATTATTGTTGTCAAGAGATTCTTTGATAAATTAATAGATGAACAGCTAGAATCATTGTGTGACTCCTTGTTATATGTAGAATCTGATTGGCAAGGACAAAAGTGGTTAGAAGCCATAAATAAGAGTAGGGGGAAATTGTTATGTTTCCTAGATGACGATGATGTTTTTTCAAGGTTTAAGCTAGAAATGACTTGGGGTAATTACACAAAATACAATTTCAAGTACATGCGAAACAACATGTTGCCTTTTGAAGAGAATTTACCTCAAGACACAATCAAACCACTTGGCATTACATTAAATATACTACCTGAAAAGAAGGTTGTAAAAAAAAGTAAATTAATCGCAAAAAAGACACCAAAAATATCTTCATCCACCACTACTATTGAAAGAGACCTTTGTTTAAAATATGAGGGACTGATAAAAAACTCTAAAATAACATTTGACACATTATGCTTTTATATAGCATTGGATTCAGGCTGTGAGATCACCCTAGATACCAGCATTCTAACATTTTATCGAATCCACAATAGTTTTACCGGAACCCAGAACATCATTAGCGCATTGGATGTCTATTTAGAAGATTATGAGAACATAGGCACCAAACTTCAGAATGAAACATTGAAGCTATTGCTTCGAAATGATGTGTTTACCTTGAAATTACTAAAATTTATTTTTAAAACCGATCAAAGGCCAAGATTTTCAGATTTTATACATTTCACTGTTTTTTCCACACCTGGAAGAATGCGTTTGAAGCTCTTTTTTATGTTTCTTTATTTTGTTTCCTTTATACGCCTAAAAACCGCGATGAACCTCTATATAAAATTAAACCACATATCTAAGGAATCCATAAAATAGTGTGAAATTCTTGAAGGAGTATGTCTCCTTCTTATCAGACGTTATAACGGAAGTTTTATAGAAATTAATGTAAGAAATCTCAAAGATCTTTACTGTTTTTACCGCTTGAGGTGTAAATAGAATAATTGCCCTCTTCCTCACATGCTTCGCCAATCCATGATCTCATAAGCTTTACGATGGTTGTTTTCAGAATATAATATTCATGGCAGTAATCTCAAAATATCTAGATAAACGGCATTGAAAGCATTGATCAACTTTTTTCTGATGTTCCGGATAAAATAAGGATAAGGAAAGATTCCTTGAAGAAGGGGATGAGCGAGATGGAGCTGCTCATGAGTTCCAACGACATCGGATCCGGAA
>JAKBQK010000357.1 GCA_021835265.1 Thermoplasmata archaeon | reverse complement strand
CTGTTAAGGGTAACTCCATCAATTGCTACGGCAACTTCCTGGCCAGCTTCAGCAAATCTTTTTGAGACTTCTCCATCTCTTATGCTTTTTATGGTACCAGCATACTTGCCATCATCCCTTATCATGTTGTCCCCTACCTTTATCCTTCCAGATAATATCTTTACTCCTACTATAATGGGTTTTGCAGCACGGAAAATATATTCTGGCATTATAACCAGCTTTGATGGAATCGGCATACCCTGCTTGCTTTCCTCGTCCATCTCCTCCTTCTTATTTTTCAACCATTTTTCAATTTCCTCAATGAGTGAATATATAACCTTTGAAGCAACAACTGCAACATCATAGTTCATTAAGTTATTTTTAGCGTCGGTTGAAAGATCAACATTAAATCCCGCGAGAATTCTATCCATCTGATCGGGGAGTGTTGAGACATCAATCAGGTCTCTCTTACTTATTTCACCTATCTGAGTTGAACGAATCTTGATACCACGGGTTCCAAGCTCAAATGCAACTGCCTCGAGTGAACCCAGAGTATCTGCCTTCAGCGTGATACCATGTTCATCCAGATCTATCTTTACCTGACTCTCCTCCTGCAGTTCTTTGATTATGGAGTCTATGTCACCCTTGGCTTCGATTAAGGTTGTGCCAGGAATCACATCAAGCTTGTCTGAAATTGCAATTCTTACCCCAGATGCGGAGTTTACGACACTTCTTTCTGTAACCTTTGTTGATTTTGAGGAAACATTAGTGAACAGTGCCTTAATTTTTGTCTCCTTCGGGCCTTCTGATGTATTTACATATACCGCCATTCCAGTTTTTAGTTTTCCCTGATATAGAATTGAGTCCAGAGTCATTCCCAGTGATTCTTCCCTTCTTATCTCAAGGACATTTGCCTTTGCCAGGTTGTTTATCAGTGCAATTGAAGGTGTAAGAAATCTTTGTGCTAATCCCGAGATTGTCATGAGAATTTCGAGTATTCCTATGGAATATTTTGCACTTGACGGCACTATGGAAACATTTTTGGTAAAATCAGTTATTCTGTCAAATCTATCTGCCGTAAGATTGTGCTGGTACAGTTGATTTATTATAGCATATAATTTGTTGTCCAACTCATCAATATATTCCTGTCTTTGCTCCTTTAGGAACTCTGAGAAGCTCGTATTTTCTGGTTTAATAAAGTAAGCCAGTGTATCAATCTTATTGGCCACTATTATGAAAGGTGTTTTAAATTTTCTAAGAATATTTATAGACTCAACCGTTTGAGGCATTATACCATCGTTTATGTCTATTACAAGTATGGCTATATCAGCCAGAGCACCTCCCCTTGTCCTCATATTTGCAAAGGCAACATGACCAGGAGTATCAACAAAAAGAAGGCCCGGAATCTTGAACATTTTTGAAGAAATCTTTCCTCCTGAAATCTCAATAATACGCTGGATACTGATCTCAGTTGCACCAATCCTTTGTGTGATACCTCCTGACTCCTTCTTCATGAGGGAGGTTCCTCTAATGGAGTCTAAAATACTTGTTTTACCGTGATCAACGTGACCAAGAACACAAACAATTGGTTGTCTGAGGGCTTCCATACAATAATATTACACCTCAGAAAAGATTTTCATCCCCATAGGTAAAATCGAGAATTTCACTGCTATTGAAGAATATTGGATATTCGTGATTGAAAGATTCTACAGAATCTGAAGCATGAATTATATTCTTATCAATGCTTATGGAGAAATCCCCTCTTATTGTACCGGGTGATGCTTTTGAACCGTCTGTTGCGCCAACCAGACCTCTTACGACTGATATGGCACTGTTTCCTTCAGCCAGAATCGCTATTATTGGACCACTTGTAATATAAGAAACAAGATCATTAAAAAATGGCTTATCCTTGTGAACAGAATAATGTTTCTCAGCTTTCTCCTTACTTAATTTCATCAACTTGAGTCCTTTTATATTGATGCCCTTCTGTTCAAGCCTTTTTATTACCTCTCCTGACAGTCTTCGTTTAACTCCATCAGGCTTTATTAAAATAAGTGTTTTTTCTGCTGCCATTATTGACTGCCTTCTTGATTATTAACTTCTGTACTTACAGGCTCGCTTTCGACCTGTTTGCTCTGTTCAAGATTGTGGGCTTCTGATGCTTTTCTTATGGCCTTTAAGTTTTGGTATTCTCTTGTCCATTTAACTTTTCTTGGTACTCTTTTCAGCTTTGTTTGATTTACCCTGCATTTTTTACTGCAAAAGTTTATGATAGCTCCATCTCTTCTAATATAAACCATTCCAGTTCCTGGTTCGATTTCTGTTCCACAAAAACTGCACTCTCTGCTGACCATAAAATTCACCTCATTGAAAGCTTCTTAGCTTCCCTGGCGGTTTCTCTTAGCATCAATATGTCTCCAACTTTAACAGGACCAAGGACGTTTCTGGCTATAATTCTTCCCTGATCCCTGCCAGCCAGTACCCTAACCTTAACAGTAGTAGCCTCACCGGTCATACCAGTTCTACCCATTAATTCAACTACTTCAGCTGGTGTTGCATCATCTAACATTTGATACACCTCACTTATTGAGGTTTGCTACTTCTGATGTTATCTGCTTGAGTAGTTCCTCATTCTTCCCTACGTCTGTAATTGAAATTGAAGCAGTTGACCCTATTGCTACTTTCGATCCAAGTTCGGATCTTGTTTTCACATAGGCAAAGGGTACTTTCCTCTCTTCACATAACTTAGGGATAAAGTATACAACCTCTGGTGGGTTTACGTCCTCGGCTATTACAACGAGCTTGCTTTCCCCCCTTTCAATTGACTTTATAACTTCATTTGTACCTTTTTTGATTTTTCCACTTCTATAGCAATTCTCTACTAATTCCAGAATCTTTTTCTCTAAAGACTCGGGAGTTTCAAACTTGACATATGTTGTTTTGTCCATGCTTTTCTCCTCCTTCACAGAGTAAAACGTTAACTTAAGATTATATAAATAGTTTATTGGTAAAATTGAATTTTATTGAGGTTCTATGTGAGTTGTGTAATTCAGCACATCCATGATCTTACTTTCTACAATTCTTGGTATTGTGGTAATTGGGTCCGGTAATTTTCCCTTTATGTTATGTTTCCTGTAGAATGCTGCATAGACCATTGATGGAAATGGATATTCATTAACCATTTTGAAAAATTGATTGAATATTCTCTGTGTCTTAGTTGCCATAGTTATATTTCCATCTACAAAGTATTTGTAAACATCTGTAACCAGTGGATTTATATTTGTTGTTCCGCAAACTCCTCCTTTAGCACCTATAGAAAGTGCCTGTAGTAGAAGATCATCCTGCCCCTGAAACACCTTCAAACTATCAGAAAAATTTGCTGCAACTTCGTTAAAAAATCTTATGTCGCCTGATGAGTCCTTGATACCCTCAATTCTACCAATATTTTCTACAAGAGATTTCATTGTATCTATTTCAACTCTTGAACCTGTGAACTGCGGAATATTATAAATATAGAACTTTCCTGAGAAAACCTCTGACACCGCCTCAAAATGCCTTATTATCCATGATTGTTCTGCCTTGTTATAGTATGTAGGTTGCAGGACTATCTTATCAAATCCCAAATCTTCTGCATATTTTGCCATCTCCCGTGCTTCCTCGGTGTTTTGTGAGCCAACTCCTACCAGTACTTCAAAATCTGAAGCCTCTTCCTGAATCATTTTCAAAAAAGATTTTTTTGTTTCCAGAGTCATCAAATTAAAAAGGCCGTTGCTTCCGAGCGGAAATATTTTATTAATTCCAAATTCTTTCATGTCATCGAGAAATACTTTCAGGTTTTCCCTTGAAGGTTTTCCCTCACCGTCAAAAGGAGTGATCATTGGACATATTACTTCGACATTAGATGTTTTCATAGTTCCACATTACAAATTACCGTAAAAACATTATTTAAATTTTCCTTAAGATAATTTTTCCTATTTTTAAGAGATCTTATTTTATACTGATTAGGGATTGCTATTTATGTCTATAATGGATTTCTTCAAGACACCTCAAAATTTAAAAGAACTATCCCCAGAGGAAGTAAAAACTAAATTAAATGAAGGGAATGCTAAGATTATAGATGTAAGAACTAAAAGAGAATATGAGGCGGGTCATATAAAGGAAGCAACCTTGATACCACTAAGTAAAATAAAGAAAAAAACTAAGGATCTTTCCTTTGACGAAGAATATATTCTGATCTGTGCAACAGGACACAGAAGTAGAGCTGCTGGAGCCACTCTCTTAAGAAATGGGTTTAAAAATGTGTCTCATTTGAAGGGAGGAATGGGAGCATGGAAAAAAATGGAAAAGCAGGAAAAGTAACCTACTCAATCTTTTGAGTGAATGAACAACGAATAAATTCTTTGTCTTTTTTAATATTAAAATTAAGGTTTAACTCGCTTCCAATTTCTTTGAATTTTTCCTCGCTCATTGTGTGACTATTTGCGATTCTTTTATAGAATGTTTTCTGAGGCTGAAGTTCATAAATGTTTAGATGTCCGTGCTGTTTTAAAAATTGCATAAGGTAAATAATGGACTCATTTCTCTGTTTCCAGTGATGAAAACTCATACTTACGTAAATCATATCAAACCTGGAATCTGTTGGTATCATTCTACTACTTCCCTGCTTGAAATTAATTTTTTCTGTTGACCCTTTTTTCCTAGCTTTTGATGCTGCAATTTTTATCATATCCGGTGACGGGTCAATACCTAGATATGTTGCTGAAGGGTTTAAATTCCATAGAGATATAAGCATATTACCCGTTCCGCAGCCCACATCCATTGCATTTGAAATTTTATAAGATAGAAGATCACTTAAAACAAATTTATTATACCTCCTAAAGACAGGAATTACCTTGGATATGTTATAGAAATGAGATGATATCGCTCCAAACTTTTCTTCCCCTTCAACGTAGAAGTCATCACTCATACTAGGTTATTTTTTAAGTATTGAATAAGATTTCTATTTTTTTCTATAATTTTTTAATATTTAATTATTTTCAGTTAAATGGGAACAAAGTCAAATGAGTTTTCTCTATAAATTAAAATTAAATATTACCTGAACCCATCATTTCATAACAATCTCAATAAAAACCCTGGTTTTGGAAATTTAATGGGCATACCAACAGTTTTTCTTTAATTTTAACTTTAATTTTCTTACGGGCCTGCCGGGATTTGAACCCGGGTCCTCGGCTTCGAAGGCCATTAGGATATCCTAGCTACCCCACAAGCCCTTTTCATAATTGTTTCATTAATCAATATCTTTATGATTGCTCCTGCTGTCTGAATAACAAATTCAGTCCTTTGATCATGGGATCAAAATAGACACAGTTTATAATTCCCATACTGGGAAGCAATAAATATAATGAAAAATTGAAAACATTAATAACATGAATTGATTTAACAAATTCAGAAATGATTGGTATGGGAGAAGAAAAGACTACTTATGTTATTCCCGGAGATGTTCTGGCCTATTCAGAAGAATATTTACCTGGAAAAAACACACTTGAGGAAAACTCAAGAATAATTTCTGCCACCTCTGGAGAAGTTAAGAAAAACGAAAAAGAACTTGTTGCCAGCGTAGATAACGGTATAAGGAAAATTCTACCAAAGATTGAAAACGTTGTTTATGGAAAAATAGTGAAAAATGATTCAAGACAGGTTTCAATCCAGATTGTAGGAATAGAACAAAATGGAATACTTGAAAATTATATGGCAGATGGATACATAAGAAACATGCAGGATTACAAAAAAGAAGATAGAAGAGCTCAGACTGTACATATAGGAGATCTAATAAGAGGAAAAGTGATCAGGGTAGGTCAAAACCTGGAAATAACCCTAAATGGAAACAGACTTGGTGTTCTTAAATCAAGATGCTCGAGATGCAGAGAAGTGCTTGTACTTAAAAACGGCGTTCTTTTCTGTGAAAACTGCAACAGGAGCGAAATGCGAAAAATAGCTCCTGATTATGGATCACCTGAATTTGGGGAGATGAAAAAATGAAAGGAGAAACCAACATAAAGGATATCGAAAAACTAAACAAGGATATTGTGAGTTTGAGGAAGGAGGTTGACGACATGAAAGACGTCATTAGAGGACTAATACAGTTCATAATGAGGAAGGAAGATATTGACAGCGAGGAATATAACTGAGGGATGAAAATGATAGTACCGATGAAAATATTGGAAGAGAATTTGAACAAAAAAGTATCGTTATTGCTAAAGGATAACAGGACATTGGAAGGCGTATTGACAGGATACGACGAGTACATGAATATGGTCATGGGGTCAGTTGAGGAAACAGGAGAAGAACTTAACAGAAAACTTGGAACAGTAATAATCAGGGGAAGCAACGTAGTAAGAATTGTACCAATTTAATAAAACACCTCAATAAAAATAAATTTAATTATTAATTATTAATCATGCAATATGCCTTCGGTTAAAAGGAAAGATCCAAATAAAATTATAGCTCAAAGAAGAGAGAGCAATAACTTGAGGAATATTCCAGATATTCTAATACCGATTTGGCAGATTAAAATAAGAGAAAGATTTGGGATCGATGTAGATAGGGAGATAGCCAGATATATAGTCCTTGCTGCTCATGAAGAGGGAACATGGAAAAAGCAAAGGGCCATACGAAAGATTGAGGATATATTACGATCAAGAGGCATGTCAAGAGAGACTTCAAAGAAAGTTGCCGTTGATGTAATCAAGATGGCGATTGGCGGAAAGAGCAGGGAAGATTGAAACTTTCTAAAAAGGATTTGGAAATACGATTATCAAAACTGCAACCAATAAGTAACCCAAAGAATGAACTTGAGCAGTATTCAACCGATTCTGTGCTAGCTTCAGAAATTTTAAACCTTGCATTCATAAACGGAAACATAAAGGAAAGAACAGTTATGGACGCTGGCAGTGGCAATGGGATCTTTTCATATGGTTCTATTTATTTTGGTGCAAGATTGGTTACTGCACTGGAAATTGATAAAGATCAGGAGGGAGTACTTCATAAAAACCTAAGCGGTTTCAAAAATGTTGAAATATTAACTGATGATATAAGGAATATAAATGGCCACTGGGACACAGTGTTTTGTAACACACCTTTTGGCTCGGTTATAAGAGATTCGGATCTGCCCTTCCTTGAGAAAATATTCAAAATTGGTGATTTCATTTATCTAATTCATAACTGGAAAGTGAAAGATTTCGTTCTTAATTTCCTGAAGGGGCGTGCAACAGTTCTTTCGTATAGCAGAAAGAAACTTATCATTCCTAGAACATACAGCCACCACGAAAAAGATCGGGTATCTATTGATGTTTTGTTCTTATATGCAAAAAGGCTGGAATAGAGGAAGTCTCAAACCTTTTCAAGTTTCTTATAATCATTGAATGTCTTTCCCTTATCTGACATGTATTTCTTGGTTACATCTACCCATACATAGAAACAACCATCAAATATGCCTTCCTCTTCCTGTTTAATTTCACTCATTTCATATACCTCCTGTAGAAATATTTCACTTTTTCCCATGCATCTTCTGATGCCTCCTTATTATAACTCATTCCAGTGTCGTTGAAAAAGGCATGATAGGTACCAGGGTAAAGCTTCATTTCGAAATCAGTCTTGTATTTTACAACTCTTTCCATGACCTGAGGCAGAGTTGCATTTATACCACTGTCCTCGCCTGCATAGATTCCAAACACAGCTCCCTTTATGTGTTTCATTTCATCCAGATTTCTTGGACTTGCACCATAGAATATAACTGAAGCTTCGAATGCTTTTGATGTTGAAAGCTGAAAGGCAAGACCCCCGCCCATGCAGAACCCAATTATTCCTTTCTTACTAACACCTTTCATCTCCTGTTCGTATAATTTGGAAAGATCGGAAAGCATTCTCTTTTCCATTAGCTCTCTTTTTTCTGAGACAAACTCAAAAATCTGTTTTCCAACTGGAGACAATTTTCCCATTACCTCTTTTATTGCCTCAGGATCTCTTCTTTTTTCTGGAGGAAGCGACCACAAAGGACGCATGGCATCCATTATGTTCTCTTCGGTAAATACCTTCTTGTCTTCTGGTCTTGAATATAAGTCAGGTGCAATAACGTCGTATCCTTCCATTGCCAGTTTCCTGCTAAAAGATTTAATAAATGCTGTGAGTCCCCATATCTCCGAGACTACCATTATTTTTCCCCTGCTTCCTTCCGATTTAATTTCTAAGTAATCTAACTTCAGATCATTTTCAATACTGAACTTTTTCATAGACTCTGTTAATTCCGCCATACTCTTTAATGCTAAAAATTGTATAAAAAATTATGTTTCCTTTTAATTGCTTAAAAGGTAAACAATTGCTGCTTTTGCACTATGCAGCCTGTTTTCAGCTTCCTGGAAAATTACACTGTTGATGCTATCTGCGACTTCGTCTGTTACTTCAAGTCCCCTGTGAGCAGGAAGACAGTGCATAAAGATGTAATCTTTTTTTGCATTTTTTACAAGTTCACTGTTAACCTGAAATGGCCTAAGATCCTTTTCCTTCTCTTCCCTCTGCTTTTCCTCTCCCATTGAAACCCATACATCTGTATATATTATATCCGCAGATTCCACGGCTTCCGCGGGTTTATCGGTCAATGTAACAGTACTGCCAGTTTCCCTTGCTATTTTTTTTGCCTTTTCTATGAATGACTGATCAGGTATATGATTTTTAGGAGTGCCTATGGAAATATCCATTCCAGTCATTGCGCAGGTAAGCACTAGTGAATTTACCATATTGTTCCCATCACCAACGTATGAAAACTTCTTTCCCTGAAATTCTCCTTTCTTTTCGGCTATGGTCATAAAATCTGCTATCATCTGTAGTGGATGCTCCTGGTTGTCTAATGCATTTATAACAGGAACCGAAGAGTATTTTGCAAGTTTAACCACGTTTTCATGACTGAAAGCTCTGTAAGTAATGATATCAAGCATTCCTGATAGAACTCGTGAAGTGTCTTCTACCGTTTCACCTCTGCCCATTTGCATATCTGAGGGGTTAAGGTAAAGTGCATTTCCACCGAGCTGATACATTGCTGTTTCAAGAGAAACTCTAGTTCTTGTACTTGATTTTTCGAATATCATCCCCATGGATCTGCCTTCAACCAATGGGCTGGTCTGGTATCTTGATCTCTTGAACTTTAACCCCATATTTACTATCTCGCTAAAGTCATTCCTGATATCAAGAATTGATACCAAATCTTTTTTAATCATAGGGATCACTCCAGAAGTGATGGTACATCTGTTGGGTACTCGGCAACCTTTACTCCAGCTGCATTGAAAGCTTTAATCTTAGATTCTGCAGTTCCAACTCCCTTTTCTATAATGGCTCCTGCATGACCCATTCTCTTTCCTGGTGGTGCACTTCTTCCTGTTATGTATGCCACAACCTTCTTTGTGATGTGCTTTTTTATATACTGGGCTGCAAGCTCTTCATTACTGCCACCTATTTCACCCACAAGAACGATTTTTTCAGTGTCTGGGTCCTTTTCATACTGTTTCAGTATATCTATGTAATTAAGGCCTACTACAGGATCTCCACCAAGCCCTATGACTGTGCTTTCCCCCATTCCACTCTTTGTAACAGCATCAACAATTTCATAGGTTAGTGTTCCACTTCTTGACGCTATTCCAATGTTACCTTTTCTGAATATTTTATTTGGCATGATTCCAATTTTGCATTTACCAACGGCTGTGATTCCAGGTCCATTTGGTCCTATTACAA
The DNA here is from genome assembly GCA_021835265.1 of Thermoplasmata archaeon. The sequence continues at coordinate 756 of JAKBQK010000357.1, read as the reverse complement.
CTGCACCCTTTCTCCTTGCATTGTGCACTATTTCCATTGAGTCGTGGAAGGGCACATGTTCTGTTAGTATGTAAATGAAATTGATCCCTGAGTCGATTGCCTCGAAAGCCGCATCCTTTACAAATGGGGCAGGCACGCTGATCATGGTAGCATCTGGCTTAAATTCCATTGCATCCCTGACTGAGCCAACTATGGGAACCCTGTCCATGAACTTAGTTCCAGCCTTTCCGGGGGAAACGCCAGCAACTACCTTTGTTCCAAATGCGAGCATTTCTCCAGCATGAAATGCACCCTGATGCCCTGTTATTCCCTGAACAATTACTTTTGTATTCTCATCAACATAAACGCTCATTTTAATTACCTCCTGCTAACTTTACAACTCTCTCTATTGCTTCCATCATTGTGGGGAATGAATCTATATTACTATCCTTTAGTATTTTCCGTCCTTCATCATCCCTTACACCACTCAATCTAACAACAATTGGCTGTGTTATTGAGAGCTTATTCTTTGCCATTACTATACCATTTGCCACTGTGTCACATTTAGTGACCCCACCAAATATATTGACCAGTATTGCCTTTGGTTTCGCCTTAAGCACAAGATCGAAGGCATTTGCAACTATATCTGAATTATCCGTTCCTCCGAGATCAAGGAAATTTCTTGGTTTTCCCTTGTGAAGAGTTAATGCATCAAGAGTTGCCATTGTTAATCCGGCACCATTTGCAATTACTCCAATATTCCCATCAAGTTCAATA
>JAKBQK010000216.1 GCA_021835265.1 Thermoplasmata archaeon | reverse complement strand
CCAGGTATGACTGATGATTATCTTAACAACATTTTGGATCAGCCAGAGGTAATGGATTTAGTAAGAAAGAATATAACAGAGACCAGAGAAATGCTAAAGGGAATATCGGGCGACATTAAGAAATCCGGTTTTTACGTTGACTGGACAGGATCAGATTACAGCTATCCCGAGGTTGATAAGAATACCGTATTGAATATGCTAAGGTTTCTAATCAGCTCAGTAGCTGCACTAGTTGAAATTACGGAAATATATCAGTTAAAATTGCAGGTCCAAGTGGATGTCATTGGTCTTACAAGAAAGCTTGACATTTTGAACGAACAGTTAAAGTAACTTTTTGAAACCTATGGCTTCTCTTCAGGTCGACTCGATCCAAGTTGATGATTAGTAAGACGAGTTTACCTCTGGCAACAGACATAAATACCCTAAGTTAATTTTCATTCATGTCTGATATTAATGACGTTGCTTTTTTCTTTAACAGAAAAGCTTCTGAGTGGACTGCCACTGGACTAAGTGTGGAACAGTATATTAAAAGACAGGGGAAAGAAAGACTGGCAGATGAATTCAGGTCAGATCCATACTTCCTAGTAGTATGTGAGTTTGCAAATAGGGTTAGTACTTTACAGTTAAGATCCAGTATATGGAAAGGATTTGAAGAGGCTGCTGGTCTTTTGTTCGGAGTGCCTCTTGTGGGAGCTACAGATATTTTAGTTGGTGCAGTGGAACTTGCATGCGGGCACAACGTTCGTGGGGAACGCTTACTTAAAGGAGGCACGGCGATAGCTGGGCTCTTTATTCTTGGAGCATTGCTCAGTCCCAAGAAGAAATAAGCTAGCCAACAACTTTGTATCCAATTCTTACTTTCTTTAAATCTAAGTCCATAATCTTATAGGTTTTGGATTCTTGATGATCTATAAACACCAAATCTCTAGGTGTTCTTAATTTAATGTCTATGGGTTCAATACCAGACACTTGCCTATCTGGTTTAAGAACTAGGAATCTTTGCCCTGAATAATTATTGATTATCCAATCACCGATAGCATAATCGATCAATTCGGGTGAAATCCTGTTATATGCATATTCTTCCAGTTTAGATAAAATATTATTCAATAACCCTTCATATAAACCATAGTCTGGAACAATCTTAAAAAGAAGATCCTTGTAAGGATTTGGAAGTTTAATTCTCTTGCCTTTAAGTTTAAGGAAAAAATCATCTATAGACTCTGTTTTGGTTTGAATACACTTGACATTTTTGTCTACGGTGATGCTGTCCACTGACTTCCAAGGTATTTCCCGGTGTGCACCATTTTCAAATTTTAGTTCTAAATTAGTACCTATCCCTGAAAGATAGCCAGATACCATTTCATTTTTTAAGGCAACAATCAGTTTAATTCTGGCATCCTCTTCGGCGATATATTTAGAGAAAGCCCAAACTAGCAATTCCTTTTCAATATTAGACTCCCTCCAGATTATGACTACAGCAAGCAAAAGAATAAGCACAATGGATATCACGCTAATGTATATACTGTGGGAAAGCGCACTCAAGGGACTGGCAGGGTTTAGAGATAACAACGAAGTGAAAAAAGCAAGAATGGTAAATACTATCAATATTATAGATTGCCGAGCAATGAAACGTAATTTTAAAACCGTTCTTTTTATAGAAGTGAAAGGGTAATTTTTCCCCTCTTTTTTTAACATAAAAAGAGGAAAACCATCTAACAAGCTAAAGAATGCGAATACAAACAACAAAGAAGAGATGGCTAACGGGACATACGACATCATAAAATTCGGAATAAAAAGCGACATGACCGTTGCTGCAATAATTGTGAAAACAATAAAAAGGATGAAAAAATAAGTCCTGTAACCAAGTGGTAATAAAGATATGTCTAATTCAGATGGATTTATCTGTTTATAGAAAGACGATACATAATCGTTTCCTCGCCTGATTTCCCCCAAAAACTCTTTTCGAGCGCGTGTATTGTTGATATTAAGAGCATTTGAGGCACCATTGATGGTGGCTCGTAATTTTAATATGAATCCTAATATTGTGAAAATCCCCGCAAGTATCTCAATCAGATTAAATAAGTTTAGAATTGACAAGTTAACAGTTAAAATACTATGAGGTTAAATAGTTAACCTCCTAAGGCTTTCACTACAGGTTGTCTATGCTTTCTAAAAGTTAAGAAGAGACTTTAATTGGTTGAGGTCATTATCACCCAAACTAATCCCATTAAATTGAATGAAAAAGTGCGTGATACATATTAAAAATCATCTTTTAGACTAAATATCTTTCAATTGATTTTTCCATATAGAAGCCGAAATGTTGACTGAATTTCTGTTCAAGAGTTCTATCTAAAGTATATCTTTACCTGTTACGACACAAATATCATTGGATCATTACTCTAGAATTATAGAAAATAAAGAGCACACCGTCTCCTTTCTGAGGATTTCACGGAAGAATACCTCTAAATCGCTTCAGGTTGCAATGATGGATGGAGGAATGAGAAATTATACCAAAAGAGTGGATGGATCGAAACTAAATGCATTCTGTAATTATTATACCACTGACAATCAAAAACCATAAACAAAATTACTGGTGGAGTAAGACCAATGATACTGTGTTCTGGATTGTATCCTAACCATCTAAATGCACGGGATAGGGCTAAATTTAACAGAATAAGAAGATTTATGCTCGCAATTGCATTGTTTGTATTACATTGTCACCATCTATTGACAAAGCTAAGGCATTAAAACGGATTGATAGTGTAATTATATATGTAGACAATGAAGTCTTAAAAGCAAATAAACATATTACCGGTTATCCCACACCATTTGATGCCCTCAATGGAGTTCAAATACCTCAATTATGTTTGAGACTGAAGCAAACTCTTCTTGATCTCTCTCCTCGTGAAAGTGAATACTGGAATTACGTATCCTCATTTTCGGGTCTTTTTACACCTCAAACTGTAGCTCAGTTATATGGAACATTAAAGAGTCTTAGAGAGGATTATGCTAACGATTTTCTCAGTGGTTTTAATGAAATGGTGGACGCTGATCTTTTTACCGATATACTTGAACAGGCAGAGTCTTTACTATCACAGGGTTATTTTAGAGCATCAGCAGTTGTTGCAGGCGTGGCTTTAGAAAGTCACCTCAGAAAGTTAGCAGAAAAGAATTCGATTCCAATCACGACTGATGGTGAGAAATATATCAAAGCGGATTCGTTGAATGGTGCCTTGCTTAAGAATAATATCATTGATAAGACCATGCATAAATCTGTTACAGGTTGGTTGGGGCTGCGTAACGACGCAGCCCATCCTGATTCAAAGGAAATTAATGACGGTTTAATTGAACCAATGATTGCTGGGACAAGGGTGTTTATTGAGAAGTATCCAGCATGACCTTATTGACTACAAAATGAGAATAAGATTAACCAACTGATAAGTAATTAAACCTATCTTGAATAATGTTTAGAACTTATAGAAATAGTGAAAAAACTTGCTTAATTATTAATGTGATATCGGAGGATTTGATTAAAGTTTTAGATACTAATAACGTGGAAAATTATTATTAACTCTTATCTGGTAACGCTTTCTTCTGGACGAACGTATCGTGGAGGACTAATTGTTACTTGTGCATTTACCCGCACGATCGGATCCCTAAAGTTATTCATTTTGTCAGGAAAATAAGCTATTTCAGTTACTACACATTTACTTCTGATCAATTTAGCGGGCTTACCTAAAATAATGTATTCATTCCAGGGTTCATCCATTCGTTCAAAATCTAATACCTCTCCTCCACTATTAAACTCTTCAGCCGTGAGAGGCTCCTTGATAGGTTCTCCATGCAAGGCTGGGTCTTTAAAAAAAGCTGTTGTTATTGTCTGGTTACTTAAAACATATGGTGAGCGACCTGGTGGTGTAGGAGATTCAGGCAGTTTAGTCTCATCAATTTCGTATATCTTCACCAGAACAGATCTAACCCAGACCTGCCCTTTCCCATCAAGAATCTCGTATTTGCTCCAATCCTCTTTTTTTACTCTAAAGTCAGGTTCTCCTTTGATTGGAAATTGTGAAGATGTAGGTATCATTCTACTTCTCCAAGGTGGCAGAGTCACAAGTACTTGATCTTACTTCATCTGTATTGGATACAGTTGATGTTTGCGATAAGGTGCGATATTCAACAACTGGCCAACTAGTCTTTGTAAGTCCTTTAAACTCAACAATAACCTCTTTAGCGTTATTCGTCAAAGGCATCTGTGCAGTAGCAACTTGCGGAAAATTAGTTCCTGACTCCTCTTCAGCGTCTTTTTGAAGGACCTCAATATTCTGAGTGACCTCTTTTTCTGTTTCCCACAGGCCTAATTCTTGGGCATATCTTTCTATCTGCTCCGAGGCCTCTTTTGTTCTATACACCCTCTTGCAAGTTTCACAGACAAGGGCATCGAAGTTTCCCAGAAAGAAACCATCAATAAAGAACGGCCTCTTAGTCTTCTTTAATTTAAATCCGCAATGAGGGCAGTTCAAACTATCCATTTCCATCACTTAAATACAGTTAACACTCCTAAATTACATTTGCCTATTTCAATTCGCACGGTCCATTTTCCACTGACTACATCCACACATCCATCGCTCCTATGTTCCCAGTTCCCTTCTCTTACTACTTTTTCAAGATCAACTCTTGTTAAACCCCTTTGAATCCTTCTCTCTTCTGCGTGGTCTTCAGTAATAATATTACAGTCTTTTTGTGGATTCATCGATGTCTTAAAGGAAATTCCATATAAAAGTTTTTTTGAAACTTACATTTGAAAGCTCACAGTGGATTAATGGATGTGGTTCTCAAATCATAATATTCCAATTAGAGACCAAAGAGGCTGCTCGTTCCAGGCTTTCCCTTCCTCATCACCACTAACTGCAATAAAATTCTATTATGCAAATGCGCCTGGGAAATATTTATTATCGAAGGTTAAAAGGATATTAGCGTGCATCCAAATTGGAGTTCCAGATTATCAGTATATTCTGTTATTCAGAGTTTCTAAACATGACTCTGATGGATCGGATTCGGCATAAAAAATCAATCTATGGCAGACATAGTATATTACGATAAAAATCGCATTATCAGAGTTTGGTGAATTTAACTCTGCTTTCTACATGTGGGCTTGCATGCTTAAGTAAATCTAGGTTTGGAATCAAAAAACAACGAAAAAAGACATCTGTCGGTATCAGTCGCAAGGAAATATCGGAATATGTAGGTTCCACAAATAACTATACCTATTTTAAAATATATTGAGAACAATTGAAACTATATTGAAAAATAATCAACTATATATCTTTTGAACCCATCCCATCTTATGCCTAAAGAAGATGGTGAAAGTAAGAGCTACTATCAGGCGTTGAAATCTGAAAATGAGGAAATGAGAGGGAAGTTATCCGTATTGGAAAATGAAGGATTCCTTCTAAGGAGGGATGTGGATATTGAGAATTTATACATGTATCTGAAAAAGAACCATAAGGCTGCACAGTTTATTTACCAAAAATATTCTAATGTCCGGGAGGTCTTGAAGGAAATCTGTAATCCCAGGAATCCACTTTACATCGAAGCAGTTGCGAATGAACTTAGGGACCTGGTGGAACTCTCCGACTTAAAGGAAGATATTGAAAGCATAAGGCGAGAACGCTCCAATGTACTTGGTCAATTGAATGACATTAAGAAGGAACTGAGTGACAAAAACAAAGAACTTGAGTCATTGGAGTCCAAAATTCCTGAGGTAACGAAGAACCTTGAGGATCTTCAAAGAGTCATCGGGAATCTTTCCACCGAGGAAGCGAAGAAGAAGATAAAGGAATTTTATGAATCGGTGGATCGATTTATAACTGGAGTGTTTGAGTCACAGAAGAGACAACCTATCTCGGAGAGTTTTAACTCGGTAAGATTGGATATGAATCAGATCAATCTACTCAGAATACTTCAAAAAACTGCTAAATCAGACATGGATTTCATTCAGGATAGCGATTTAATTTCAGAAGAAATGTTAGATAAGAAGCGGAAAGAGATTAAAGAGAAGATGGAAAAGGAGATGGCAGAAGGCGAAACATCCATGCTTGCATTCACCGAACACAATCCTTTGAAGACATTGAATAAAGCACTGAAAGGAATAGATAGTGCAAAAGAGCAGTTAGATACCGCAGGAGATTTCTCACCGGAGAGCGGATGGTATTACCACATACATACAATTCCAAATGTACAACGCATATTAGATATACCTAAAGACTTGATAACAAACCTGATTTCACAGGTTGATAGAGTCAACGCTCGTAAGGAAGGGAAAAGATGAACAACTACAGTTCCATCGCAGTCAGATCAATGCTTCGCAGGTTCCGTGTCCTTTCCGGAGATCGGAATAAGGGTTTCCGTTGTAATATCTGCGATAAGGATATCGGAAGCACGAACCATTTTTTCTGGTTTCATCACGACTACTTTGAAATGGCACACAGATCGATAGATAACAGAAATTTCAACCTGATTCAGATTTATGAAATCCCATAAGAAGAACGTTAAGGATCTGGATAGTTGGATTAATAAACCAGCTAGGGTGATCCTTACCAATGAAAGCTCTTTTTATGAAGGCATACTACTATCTGAAATGAGAAACGGAATCCTGATTGAGAGCGATAAGAGACGAATCTACATACCTTATGAGAGCGTTTTATCGTTAGAGGAATTAAATGATGGAAATGGATAAAAAATGCTATTGACTGGAGGGATTCAGAATTCTATTCATAACATATGGAATAATAAAAATCCTATACTGAGGCATATTTATCTTTTGAAAACCTATCATTGGACATATAAAGCCAAGTAGGAAATATTTCAAATGCATATACCATTTATAAGAATTCAGAATTTTTAGTTCAGATATTCTCCTAAAAAACTAAACCTAAATGGAATGGGCTTCCATGGGTCTTGATTCTATGTAGCTGTTTCTAGAAAAGATTTATTCAGCAAAACGATATATGACATATATAGTTTAATACATGTAGAGGGTCGTTATAATGAAAAAAAACAATAGTCAAATTATAAGAAGAAAAGCCAAATTCCGCAGAACTAAAGAAAAACTTATAGGAGGCAATCTTCTCACAAAACATTCAGCTGCCTATGCTAAAACTGTTAATAGATCGAGGAAGTCTTTCATATTATATAAGCCCGAACGGATTGTACCAATAGGAGTTTACACTAAAATTCCCGGCGCCATGTTATTGAATGCCACAGAATCCGAAATTCCGTTTATGAGGTCATTGGCAAAAGAGGGAGTCAGGTCATTTGTTATTGTATTTGGTCCCTCTAAAAAACGGACTGATGAGAACGAGAAATCTTTAGCGGTTGCCAAGAAATTAATTATTCCTTTGATAGATGAGGATTCAAAAAGTGCAGAAATGATAGGAAAACGAGTCAACAAGGAAATAAGTACTTACGGTTTTGCCCCAGGGGAAGCAACCATTATTACTAGGAATATTGAAGGTCGGTTAATTGATGATGAATCCAGATACTGAACTCAGAATCCGTGATCTATATCAGAGTGACAAAGTGAAAGGCACCCTCATAAATAGGAGCAAAATATTCATGGAAATCAGTCGATCTATTTGGGAGTTAAACACTAACTTCATGATTTCCAACAGAATAAAGAACTCTGATAGGATGATCAATAAGATCAAAATTAAAGAGCCATCGCTCAAAAAGAAATTTAAAGACATAATAAATTCCGCTGGTTCCTCCGACACGACCCTTGAGGATATACTCATTGGTAAAGAACCAATTATAGAAGACATGGTTGGTTTTAGATTCGTTTACACTAAACCTAAAGACCTCGAAGATGCGATCAATGAGATAGAAGACACGCTAACAGTGAAGGGGTGCAACATTGTGAGTAACGATCCTGTAAGTAAGAATAGTGGCTATGAGTCTCAGCACTTGGTACTAACCCTTCCTGAAGATGATAAAGCATTTATAGAGTTGCAAATGACAACATTAATGAGATTAGCGTGGAGTGATTTAGAGCACGAAGTTGTGTATAAGAGGCTTACCTCCTTGTCTAAAGATAAGCTAGAGAACTTTTTAGCAGATAATTTCAGACTACTAGGCGAGACTACAGTTTCGCTCGAGGCTTTAATAAATCTTGTCGAAAAACACAGTAAATGAAAGATTAATACAATCTATAAAATTGACTTTAGTTAGTCGGTTTCTACTCTATCTTCTCTATATCTTTATTTTGTGATCAATGTTTTTAATCTACTTGGTCTCTAAAAACTTCCAGTTTGCACTTAATTCGCACAAGCACGGTGAGTGAATGATATAACAGGAAAATTATTCACTAAATACCTACTTTCTCATCACAACAATAAATTCTTTACTCATGGTCTCTTCTGTTTTTCCAACAATGTTTGACGGGCTGTTCTTTGAAGGCATTCTTTTATTCGGAATATTCCTCGTAAAGGTCTGGAAGGTAGTAAACCCATTCCTCTCAAAGAAGCATTCAATGGCTTTATCTGTGGGAAGAGATATTCCTGCTACTTTTCTATTTGCAACTACGTAGCAAGCGTAACCACCGCTCTTAATCACTTTTGAGACTTTCTTAATAGAGTTATAAAGGTCAGAGTAGAAGGAGTAAACTTCTAGTGACCTCTTTAGGTTAATTCTCCTTACGTCATCTAAAGCACTATCAAGTTCATTGCAATTAAATATCACAGGTTCATGTAAGGTCTTTCCACCCATTGAGACAGAATCTACATTTTGTTTCAAAATACCTAACCATTCTGAAGAAAGCCTAGAATACTGACCATATGCGACAGTTGTATGCGAATCTCCATAGGGAGGAGAAGTAATTACGATGTCTATAGAATCCCGTGGTATCTTATCCTTGGGTATGGGATTTACTGTATTTAGCAAATACACTTTAGAAGTAGGTCGATAACTTCTTTCGGACATTTTTCTATAAAACTCTTCATAACCCTTGAGATTTCTGAATAACTTTTCTTTCATAATCGCAAAAGGGTCAGGATTGTGCTTTTTTAGCCTATCTGGAGAATATCGATACAGTTTAAACTCATTCTTTCTAGTGTTTGAACTTTCTCTAATAGTTTCACTAGCTGAAACTTCAAAAAACTTCTTTACTCTCTGGTCTTTTATTTTACTTATGTATCTTATAATTAGACCTAATTTTTTGACTACGCTGGCTTTAAACCAAAAAGCGAGGTTATCTTTGTCAATAATCTTTGGACTACCTTTCGGTGCAAATGTAAACTGAACAAACTTTTCTATCTCGTCTATAAGAGAGTTAGGTATAATGGTATATTCCGTCTTGGCTTGTGAAATTAGTTTTGCTAGAGGATTAATATCAGTTCCAATCACATTGAGTCCGGCTAACATTCCTTCCACTAATGTACTCCCAGATCCACAGTATGGATCAAATAGGAAATTCCCTTCCTTTTCATTGAGCAAATTTATGATATTTCTAGGAATCTGAGGTATCATCCTCGCAGGGTAATCATGATAAATATGGGTAAACTCCCTTGTATCTTCGTTCAGAAAGGTCCAATCCAATTCCTTCGAAGTTTCTATCATAATTTCTCCATTCATGGTATTATCCTGTCCCTATATGCAAAACAATCTTCTAAATTTCTCTCTAAAACTCTAAATCCCGTACCATGATCATGAGGTCGCCCAGCTTGTGGATGTCCTTCGGGATATAAACCAAGTCTCAATTCAACTTTAACCACTCCTTTCTCTATAAGGGTTATAAATCTTTCAAAAGAAAATCCCATCAATACCCAAGCCTCATTATATTTAAATTCCTCATTACTTCTGCTACCTCGGCTATCTGCCTTTACAAGCAATACTCTATACATCTTACCTTCAAATGATTCCTTAAGGATCTCGTAACTCCAACCACCGTACAGTTTCCCCTGAATATTCTCTATGTCAATACGATCTGGAGTAATGCTCAGTTTCAGCGATGGTATGTCCTTTATTGGTGTAATTCGATTACCATAAAGATCAGCGTGAAGCACCTTCTTCGATGAGTCTTGTTCGCTTGGATATCCGTAATCCTCTAAAAGTTGTTTTATTGCGCTGGAAGGAGAAGGAGTCTTAGTAAAGAGAGATATCATTGAAGATGAATTCTTACGTATAGACTTCAGTTCAACCTTTTCACCATTAGGGCCGGGAAAATTATTTTCTTCAATACCTAGAAGGTCTTCAAGGGTTTTGCCTATGCCCGTATCATGGCTCCTGTTGGATGGTATCCATTGATTACTAATTTGCTTTAATCTAACCACTAACTCATTAAACCCCTTCATTCATGGGAGTAATTCGTCGAAGATATAAATCAATTTTTGAAACAATAGATTAGAAAAGCATCGAAATCGATTTTAGATGTGAGTATTCTTTAAGTAGAATTACAAAACTATATCTTGATATTAGTTAATCTCTTTAGAATGCAAGTTGGAGTTGAAGAAAAGAAGTTAAAAAAAAGAAATGGATTTTTTATTGTAGTTATATATGA
>JAKBQK010000054.1 GCA_021835265.1 Thermoplasmata archaeon | reverse complement strand
ACCTTTTCTCAGCAGAGAGCTCCATATCCTGGCCAGCAAAAGTACTGAGGCAATCTTGTAACCTGATACCCCGGTAATGGATTCATTCAGATCAGGCACTATTAACGATTTATATGTTGCAAGTATCTTATCCAGGTTTAAACTCCTGTTTATGTGGCTTGAAAGAAGATTACGTGAAAAAGAGCTTTCTAAAACAGGGAGCAGTTTATTCATCGCGCTGGCGACCAGATCCATCCATGCCTTGCGATCGCCAGATTGTGATTTAAGATAATTCACAAGTTCTTCCTTGCCTGTCTTTTCAATTATATCTATAAGTCTGCTCTTGTCAGATACAATAGATTGGAAATCCTGCAGTGTCAGATCATTCTGGGACTTAATGCATTCAATCAAGACAGGACCAAACATCACCTCCAGCCTTGGACCCCAGGTACCGTGGGAAAGAGCATCTTCTGATGAAAGAACCTCCCTGAGCCAGGAACTTGAAAGAATTGCGGCTTCCTCAGAATTCATGCTTCCAATTACATTGATGCCTGTGTTCTTATCATAACTTCCAGAATATGACTTGCCAGAAAGAAATACAGTATCCTTATTTTTAACATTAGCAATAGTCCAGTCTGATAACTGGCCATGTGGATCGAAGAGAACCACATTCCCTTCTGCAGCGTCAAGAGACCCAATAATCAATCTCAGCAGATTGGTCTTTCCGGTACCTGTTTTTCCGCATATTAGGAAATGCCCTGCGAGTTCCTCTATCGATGTGGAAACTTCATTTCCACCCCCGCTTATGCCCAGTACAGTTCTTGAATCCTTAACTGGAGGCACCGGACGATTGAACTGCCTCCGGTATCTGTACATTTTGGGTAAATACTGAATATGGTTAAAATACTATTCTTCTTAATTCAATTATTTTCAAAAATGTAAAGTTTCCTTGCAATGTTCGAGAGTGGAACGACTAAGAGGGAGTCAATATAATCTACAAGTTATTTTCAATAACTTCTTCCGTTTTTGACGGTTTTTAGAATCGAACGGATCCTGTTTAAACGAAATGTTTATTTTATCATGACAATAAACAAATTAATGACGATTTATGAAGTTATAATCAATTATTATTGGCAATCAAATTTAGATAGTAAAATTGCTGAAAGGAAGGGTGCCTAATATCTGACTATGATATGTCGGAGTCGCTCTATGATTGCCCAGAACAACAAAACTGTGGAATTACTTTATAACTCAGAGATCAAGAATCTTAAAGCAGCAGGTAATCTACTTGATCTTATACAGCCAACTTTCAATCTAAAAAAAATCAAAATGCTTACTACTAAAAAACATGGTATGAGGATAAGTTCAACAGGGGTCAGCGGTAAATTGGTATTTTCTTATGTCGATAAGAAGTTAACGGACTACAATCCTGCACCGACACTTATCAAAGACCATATGAAGTCCTTAATGATTGAAAGGCGGGAAATCAGTATTCAACATAATGAATGGTCGAGAACCGATGAAGTCACTGATACTTATACCATTGTGAATAAAGGAAACTTAAATGTAAGTAGAGTTTTTGTTCCAACTGAATACTTTAGAGACGAATTACAGATTTATGATTCCAGTTGGAATAAGTTATCGTTTAAATCATTCAAGGACAAGGAAATTCGACCAAATATTAGTAAGAAAGAGGGTATAAATGATGAACCTTATATTTTTGAGGTACGCCTTAAAAATCCACTTAGGAAAAATAATAGAGAATTAATCATTCTGAAATACAAAATAATATCGAATAATCCCGGTAGGCTAACAAGAATTATTAGCTGGGTAAAAGATGTATTGCCATTTTATGAAAACAACGACTGTCTCTTCAGTTTTATTGATGTTGAAAGAACATTAACAGATAAAAAATCCAGAAATTTGACATTCACTCTGACTCTAGCTGAAGGCACGACTGCAACTTCGTATCTCGTTCTTGGTATTTATGGTTCGGGTAGAGGTAAAGTGTTTGACTCAGGTGAAGATAATGAACTGAATTACTATTCGGAAGGACGAAATGTTTTCTTCAGTCTATCAGAAAACAGGTTAAAAGAGATCCAATTTCTGCTAGTACTACTGAAAGTCAGTCCTCAGAGCAGGCTTTTTTACGCGGTATCATCAATACAACTTCTTGTCATTTCCCTTCTTCTGTTAACTGGCATTGTCATACACTTCCAGCAATTTGTTAATGCAACAGGTCTTATCACAGGTTTAATGGTTTCAATCCTTACCTTATTTTTAATACCGGAAAAATCGAGACTTGAGGATGTTAGAATTGGTGTAGCAGGTTATTCTATTATTCTGTCATCGTTTGTAATATTACACACTTTGGCAGTCTATTTTAGAATAAGAATAGTTCAATATCTATTGAACTTAATTCCACTTATCTACTTTGAATCAGTATTTATAGCAGGGGTGGTATTATATCTGACAATCCTGTCTTTAATTCATTTGCTCAATTTTAAATATTCTAATTATTTCAACGGAAAGAAAAAAAATAATCCAAAGAAAAAGAATAACTTCTAGAGGTTATTGTTAGATGATCTACCATAATGACTTGTTCCCATTTCTTTGATCATCCCTCTTCTTTAATTTCAATGGCCTTAATGTTCTACTAATCACCGTTTTGCAATATTCTGACTTAAAAGTAACAGACATACTGGAATTCGTTTAAAATAATCATAATCACAGAACACGTTTTTCCCCTAGTTTCTTTAATTTATAAAAGGGAAAATCCTCTCTTCCTATTAATTCAACCGATCTAATCTTAACTGCTATATTTTTCCACTCCATTAGAGTTCTGTTGTCTAATTGGTCCTCAATGGAAAGTAACTTATCTCTTAGAATGTACAGAGACAGGTTTTTATTATATCTTTTAAAAATTGGGCAATCAGAATAAGCAATCCACCAATATTCACCATCTTCGAAAAGAAGATCAAGTGGATATATACGACAGCACAATGGCCTATTTTCGTATATGCCACATTCACCTAATTCTATGTTAAAATATGGGCAGTGACCATCATGCGTCCGAACGAAAAAGTTCAATCCAGAAGATGTAGAAGTGGCATGTTCCTGGCCGATTTTTTTAGATTCCTTGTTAAATACGTAGACGAGACCAATATTATCTTCGCAGAGCCTGCATGTCTTGCATTCTTCTTGATTGGAAAGAAAACTAGCAATTTCATATAATTTATTTAGAGATTCAGACCTGATCATTAACTATTTACCTTTAAAACGTCTAAAACTTCGGTTTTTATCGCATTCACATTGATATTACTGCATTCTGGGTTTAGGAAAATATGCACATAACCACGGTCATGATAATCCTTAAGGACTCCAAAATCATTACCAAATTCTGAATCATTAATCATATAATGTGAATTTCCATTTGCTTCCCTCACCAGAAACTTGCTCGAGCTTAACCAGTCTGAACTGACGTTGGTTCCGTGTCTATTTTTCACTACCTCATCGATCTTCCAGATCATAAATGGCAGATCATTAGATGGTTTTAATTTATTCCTAAAGTTTTGATTAAGTTCTGTTAATATTTTATCAATCTTAGGTCTGATAGAGTTTGGAATTAGAGTGCCATCAATCCTTGTCAACTGATTATAAAAAACCCTGTTACTATAAAGTCTTGCCAGCGACTTAGCAGTCATATCTTTTGAATTGCTTAAATGTTGTATAAACTCATCATCACCCATTATAGATATCTTTATAGCTTCATTACCCCTTTCATCTGGAGATTCAAAAGACCTCAGGTGATAGGAAAGAGAAAAATTGATCATAGCATTGAGACAAATAACCTGTTGATTATGGAAAATGACTGAATATAACATTTTTCTATCAAAAAGCAAAGAAAGTGCATGTGAAACTGCACTTCGCGTTAGGTACCATTCCAGTTTACCCCTTTCTCCGTTTTCGTTTGGAAGGATTTCCAACCCCCTGAATATCGCGATTGCAGGTGACGCACTTGATTTTATGGACGAGAAATAGGCATCTCTGGAGAGGTGGTCCATTCTGTCTAAATCAAATAGTCCGCTTACAAATTCTTTTATAACATCAATGTCTACTAAGTGATCATGATTGCACCCCTTCAAATAGGATTCATTTCCAGTAATTGAGTAGCCAATAGCTGGTTTGCAAAGATTTCCACGCTGATCAAGTATTGATTTAACTGTATTTGAACCAGTAATGTTTGAAAACTGATTACTTTTAAACGTTTTTATCAATCTCTCATATATGGGGCCGATACCATTTATGATTGTATAACCCCTCTCTTCGTGAGTGCTAAGGTCTATTTCGGTGCCATATTTCTTGGACACGTATTTGAAAGAATCCAGTAAATCATCATTACCTTCTAGTGTGTGGCTGAGAGGTAAGTGACCAACATCATGCAGCAAGAGTGCAACGAGGAACTCATCTTTCAAATTATTTGTGCCTAGCCACTGGCCAAGCTGAACAGAATCAGTGTGTGCAATTTCGCTTTTTATTCTCACATTTGTTAATGCAAGATACCCTAACCAGTATGTTCCGATGGAGTGTGCAAAGCGTGTATGTGTTGCAGAAGGAAACACAAGCCAAACTACCCCGGCTTGCCTTAAGAACGCAAGACGAGAAAATTCCGGAGATTTAACAATACTTCTGTAATCAATATCGCTTTGGTTATTAGATCCTACCCTAATTACCCTCGGAGTACCTTTACCTACACTTATTGATTCATATATCGGATCTACAAAATCTTCGCTTTCTGAATTACCTAAAATCATAATCACAACCAACCCAAAATTACCTATTTCCCATCACGGTTCGGAAAATAGTGTTAGCAACTTCTTCATAATTCTTCAACAAGGAAGTCTTTTTATTGTTTCCAGCGTACTTAACCGAAGGAAGGTATTCCTCATAAAGAAGTTCAGGATCGAATTCTATTAAATGAGTACTGAGGTTTCTTTTACCCTCTAAAATGATTTCATGAACAAATTTCTCGAGAACACCCGAATAGCCATCTCTAATAACCTGCGATATAACGAGTATTGGACGAATAGTCCTCTGGGTACTCAAATAATCTAATATTGCATTCCCCCCTACAAGGTTTTGACGATTGGGCTTTAGGACCAGTACTACAATGTTACTTTTATCAAACAATGCTTGCATCACTTCATTAATACCTGACCGACTGTCTACAAGTATGAAGTCTGGGTTGAAATCATTGGATATTTGATCAAGCACTTGCTTCATTCTTGTCATTATATTGGTAGGTGGGGCTTCAACCAAAATATTGACCAAATTACCCTCTGTTGAAACAGTTGGAAGAATTTTTATAGTCCCACCTTTTGGAATTTTAATGTTATTAACATCAACTAAAGTTAATAGGCGGTTTCCTAAAATCACCTGGAGAGACGTTACGTTAACTTCATTTATAGAGAAAATAGAGTGCAATCCACCAGCCTCTAAATCAAAGTCAACACACACTACATTATATCCATTCGATGCGAGCAAATATGCGGTATTGGCGAGCAATATTGATCTTCCAACGCCACCTTTATACGAATAAAAAGTAATAATTGCCATTACTTATCTGCTCCAATAGACTCCAATTCCTTAGATTTCATCAGCTTCTCAACAAACTCATCCACAAATTTTGTTGAAGTTAGATATTCTTTTATTTTAATTCTTAGAATATCCTCCCTTATTGAGAATTTCATAATTTGTCCAGTAGAATAATAAAGTAGTAAACCAAACATTGCATCAGAGGCATAATAAACTAATGGCCTTCCATCATCCCATATTAATAAAGATTTATCTATCCATTCATCCCTCAAAGCGGCAGAAAGCTCTGTAGTCGCCTTTACAAACATTTTAGCTTCACTTTCAATAATAGTTGGGTCTTTCTCTTTAGCAAGCGCGAAGATTCCCAGGTAAGCGCCTATATATCTCCTTTCGTCGTAACTTTCTGTACCCTTGACTTTCCCATCTTCGATTCGTGGATAAGGATATGCAACGTCGAGCTGAAATTTAGAAGAAGCCTGATCAAGATTTTGAAATCTTTGCAGTAATTTTATTACAACTTTTTTGGCATTGTTCAAGACCTCCTCGTAGTTATCTAAATTTTCTCCATTATAAGAATATATAATTTCAAGCGCATATAATGAGCTTATCAAGGGGCTGCTATCCCTAGAATTTGAAAGCCAGTAAGATTCGAGATTTCGGTCATATAACGAATTGACCCAGAAAATGACACGAGATAAGACATTCTTAATTGGAGTTATTGAATTGGCTCCCACCCCAAATTCGTTTCCTATTAGATAAAAAGGAATTTCTGTTAGTTTCTTAAGTGCCCTATAAGAATAGTAGGTTGATACCAAATTAGAATATGCATCAAGATCTTTCAGATTCACTTTAACTTTAGATCCAACTTTGCCTGATATTGCAGTCCATCTGGCTCCCGCTTCATCATCTATGACCGAATCCATGAGAACTTTGAAAGCCGAATCTACCGCTTTCTTCATTTTATTCTTAAGTTCATCAGGTAAAATCCAGTTTTTATCAGGACTTCTTGAATTTACTAGGAATTCAGAAATCTCCAATGTATCCAAACTTAGCAATAAGACGTTTGCAGCACCGTCAATGTAATCAACGTAAAGTCTCTTTATACGTGGATATGGCTCAGAATCAAATCCCATGAACTGGTCATTTTTATCCGAATTTTGCTTTCTTGTGTTATCTATGTAATCGTAAATGTTAGAGAGACATTCAAAAAAATATCTGGGATCTATTTCAGGCCTATGAAATGAGGTTCGCGAAAAAAGGAATGGTTCCGTAAAACCCAGTAATGCTTCCACATCTTTAAAAGCCCCATATTCTTGTTCGTTATCTAACCAGTGCCTCAATTTATCTTCGCGTTTCTCGTAAAGTTTTAAAAGGTTGTGCCAAGTAGATCGGATAAAGTTTTCATCCTCTGTTTCCAATTTAAATTCATTTAATCCTCTCGCCATGGGTTTCCCATCAAATATCGTTTAATGTTATTAATATTGTTGCAATCTTAAATCGCGTTGAGTAATTGTCAACAAGCCTTTGTATCACTTCCTTACAAATTTTAATATAGCACTTTTAGGTCTGATAAATTTATTTCGTCTATCGGTCTTATGCCATAATTGTTGTCCTTTTTCCATTGTTTTTCCGATAGTTTTAGGATCTGTCTTGCTGTTTTATGTCTAAGAGGAGAACCTATTGCTATTGTCCTGAAATTCTTTCTGGAAGAGATGATTGCATCAGTACAACTGGCGAGAGGTTAGTCTTATGCGCTCAGTATATCAACCTAGTTTGGCGTCACATATCATAAGGAAGGTTGGAATCGGAACGAAGTTTACCCATTTCAGTTTTGGTATATAATTTACAGAATATATCTTTTCATATACCTAATCACCTTTCTGTAATCTTGACCTGTATGTTCCATTTCTGTTTATAGTGGAAGGTCTGAGAGCAGCCTCTACCCCGTTATTAGCCGACTCCATGTCTACATATCTAAAGAAATAGAAAAAACAACCTTTATTCATTTTAAGAAAGCTGGCCACAATCTCAGTTATCTCTTGTGCTCAAGATGAGAATCCATTAAAGATGGGTTCTCCCGGCGCAGTCTCACCACGCCTTGCATTTTATCTGCCGAGAAATTTCTTATCCTTCTCGAAAACTCTCTGATGGGATCTCTTTATCGTTGTACCATCAAATCCGTGGATTTCTTCAAGTACTTCTGTAAGGGGTATTATATCTAGGTGGCAGTGATGCTGTTCTTTGTCTGTTTTTCGATGCCTTGTTTCGAATGTAGAATGTTGATCATTAACATTAGTAACATTATGATCCTTTGGTATTTCCATTGATACATCATTGGCAATTGCTCCATCAAACTCGAAATATTGCCTTTGTCAGGGGCAACCATAAATGTATAGACTTCCTCTATCCTTAAGAAGAGTATGAAAAATGTTAGAGCGTATTATGTAACTCTCTTCTGGAAGGGCAGAAACTTAAGAAAATAACAATGATATATCCATCTGTATGCAACTGTGAACTACCACTAAGTGAAAGTGTTACGTTTGAAAATGCTTTCCATATTGAATGTTCGTATATCTTATGGCATCTCCTGCAGTGTGATAGACTTGGTCGGTGTTTCATGACTTCACTTTTTATGACTGAGATATTTATGTTATGGTTCCAGGTTACAGAACAATCTTTAAAACGCATTTCACTGATACCTTTCTTCCCACAGTTGAATGGTATTCATTGCATCCATGAATATTCACGAGGATTATGATCCTTTCAGTTTGCATATTTCGAATCCTTGATAAAATGACCCGACTGTGCTTCAGACCTTCTTTTTTCCGGTATTTCCTTTATGAAGGTTTCAGATTCTATATCATAGATTAATGCGATGTCCTATATCTTTACGGTTTTTACACATATATTGGAAGGATGCCCCTTTCGTAATCATTAATCTAATCCTGAGTTTCCTGTTCATATCTTATATTTTCCTTTAATCTTCCTTTGGTTCCCATAAAAATGTACGAATTTGGACAGCATATCTTGATCTATTGGTGTCCCAGCAATCAATATAATGATGCTTTTATTATAATGTATTCCTGGAATGAGGATATTTAGGTTCGAAAGGCTTAATCAACACATAAGTGTGCCGAATTAGTCTAAACTTTTACGATTCGTGCGAAATCATTTATAGAATGCGGGCATTTTAAAACATGAATTCGATCATAGCCGGTACCGGAAACCTTGGAAGGGCAGTGGCTTATGTTCTACTTAAGAAAGGTGACAGGGTTATCATAAACGCAAGGTCAGAAAAGCGACTTATCGATGCGCAGGAATTTCTCAAGGAATATGGAAGCCTCAAATATCACGTTTCAGATCTTTCCACAGATCAGGGAATAAAAGATTTCCTTGATTTTTCAGTTAAAGAACTGGAAACAATCGACAATCTCATAATAACTCTCGGAGGTTATGCGATGGATTCAATAGAAAATCCGGAACATCTTGATGAAATGCTTGAAGGCCACCTCAAGATACCGATGAATCTAATCAGGCACTTTTCGAAATCCGCTCATTCAGGTTCCACTATAACCCTGGTTAGCAGCATTCAGGCGCAGTATACGAGAGACTGGAGTTCATTATCCTACGTGATAGGTAAGAATGCGCTGAACAAATTAATCGAGTTATCAGCTGCAAACCTGCTTGGTAAAGGTATAAGGGTTAACGGTGTTGCCGTATCCATGATAGAGAGTGGTTTTGCCCCTGGCAGGGACTGGACGTCCAGGGACCTTGGTGATCCGCTTACCCCGCCGGAAGGGATAGCTGAAGTCATTGCTTTCCTGACAAGGCCGGAATCGCAGTGCATTGACGGAGCTGTTATACCTGTTGACAGCGGTTCACGCTTTTCAAATCAGGATAAGGCCTGAGCCAGAAAAGGCAGAGATTTCTCAAATCTGTAATTTATCCCGAAATGCCCATCCTCGTATTCTTCATAAGTGTGATTAATTTTAGCCTCGGTCATCTTTGTATCTATAGTTCTGGCACCCCAGATCGCAGAGAAGTCATCCATTGTGCCGGCATCGATGAATATGCCTTTCATGGATTCAAGCTGCCTGCTCATCTGCGCCACATTTCTGGCAGGATCGTATGAAAGCCATCTGTTCCATATATCCTGCCGGAATTCGCCGCTTTCCCAGTTGAATGGAAAAACCACACGCATTTCCTTTGATTCATTATCAGGAGAAAAGAAAGCGGAAGCACACAGTATCCTCAATACCTTGATCTTATTCGAATTTACTCTATTAAAACCAGACCAGTATTTCTGCAGCCATTTCGACGGGCCAGCAGAGTTTCTAAAATTCTCCATCGTGAGTGAGAAATCCGGCAAGAACACATTCTCAAATCCTGCATCCATTGAATGTGCAGCAAAACCGCTGAAAACACCCGGATTCCTGACAGCCAGCGAATATGCTCCAAATCCGCCAGAACCCTTTCCAATCAGCCCTATTAGCGAAGGAGATAACTTCTTCCTTAATTCAGGAACAACCTCTTTTACGATGAAAGACTCATACTGGCCAACAGCAGGAGAGTTCAGGTAATAATTACCGCCCAATTTTGTGAAGGAATCAATTATTGCAATGTTTGCACCATTCAATGCATCCTTCTGGTAAAGTCTGTTGACAATGGAAGAAAAGCTCTCCGACAGCGGGGATGATGACAGAAACGAGTCCGGGTCATTTGCAAATGAAGGCAGAGCAATTATAAGCGGGGAATTCTGTTTCTGCTTATCAGGTGAAAAAATCGTTATCGGCTTCTCGTTTTTATCCCCCATGGGGTTACCTGCAAGCACGTTACTGGTTACCTGAAAAGATGTTCTCTGCATGAGGAGTGATATAAAAGGAGTATTAATAAGACATTTACCTGATAAAGTAAATAAGATATGCTATTATAAAATGAGAGTTCGTGATCATAAACGGTGATTTTGCAGACGTTCTTATTTATCTGTCCCAATT
>JAKBQK010000526.1 GCA_021835265.1 Thermoplasmata archaeon | reverse complement strand
TGATGGGGGAGTGCTTGCTTTCTTGCATTTTGTGCATCTGTATCTTAAATTAACTCTTTTAGTTGGTTTTTCTCTGCCCTCAGGCTTTGGCCTCGGGAAACCTCCAAAACCAGATGTTGCTCTCCTGAATCTCCTTTGACCCAGATTAAGTTCACTAGCCTTCTTTTTTCTTACTCTTTCCACTTCATGTTTGGTATGTTCCTTGCAGAATTTGCAGTACATTTTAACTGTTTTTGGTATTTTCAAATTGATCACCTAAACTACCCGACACCATTCAGATATCAGAATATGAGTCAGGATAGCTCTATGACATATAAGTATTTATTTACAAATTTAACTTTTGATGTAACAGGAATATTTATTAAACGATTCCAATGCAATTAACAAGAATAATCTGAGCGCAATTTATCATAGAGTAGATTGCAAGAAAAATCTGCATTCTGAGTGATTGATTTAAAAATAGCTGATGGATTATAAGTGCGATTACGTAACTCGCAAATGCCAAAGAAATTTTCTTCAGGTTAGGTAAGGAATTGCCCTTCCAAAACCCATTAATATAGCAATTATTGTTCCTACAACTATAATTACAAGAAATGCTGAAAAAATATAATCTTCTCTCCTGAATGGCATTGAAATCAGATAGGATCTTGTGGGATAAGCCCTGAAAGCCCTTGTATCAGCCGAAATCCCAATATCTTTTGCCCCCCTTAAAAGGTGTACTATAGTTGGAACGATAGAATATATGGCTGCTGCCAGAGTTATAAATGGCCTTAGTGTCTTACCTCTGTTACCACCGTATCCTCTCATAAGGGATATCTTTATAGAAGTATCGAAGGAATCAAAAACAGAGGGAATAGTTTTCATAGCAACTACAAGGGAAAATATAATCGGACTTGGAATTTTAAGCTTACTTAGTGTTTTTACGATCTGTGCAGGTGTATTCGTCATCACTAGTAGAAGACTTGCTACAATTGCGGCAGTGAACCTGAATGAAATTTGGAAACTGTAGTACAGGGACTGTAAGGTCAGTGTATGCTCATAACCAAGTATACTAAAATATGATGGCCATGTCCATATGGTAGTAAAATGATTTATGGGTGTGTGTAGTGCCATAGAAACTATGTAGAAAGGCTCATAGGGAGCATAGCCCCAGACGGTGCCTATGATTACCGAAAGAACCAAAAAGCCTGCTAGATACAATTTTCTCCATCCGTTCTTCAGAGTAACATAACTGCCGAGAAACCCAAAAGTTATGATTGCACCGATCCACCATATAGAAAATGTGGCAACCATTACTATAATTACTGATAGAACTATTTTTACTGCTGCATTAACTCTGTAATAGAATGTGTGGTAGTTTTCATACGAAGTAATCTCTTTGAACCCTGAAATACCAATGGCACCCAGAATAAGATAGAATGGTATGCTTATTCCAAATATGAACAATAGCCAGCTGATCACCGAATCCAAAATACTATACATCTAATTTTTCACCTCTTCTTCATATCTCAAAATAAAATCCGACGGGGCAATGACCCCATACTTATGTGAGAGCTTAAATATTTCCTCAGGTACGCCTTCGTGGATTATACTTCCGTTGCTCATTATTCCTATATAATCAGAGTATCTATATGCAAATCTTGAATCGTGTGTAACGATGATGAATGAGTATCCCATGTCACATAATTTCCTGATCTCTTCCCCCAGAACCTTCTTATTCATGAAATCCTGTCCAGATGTTGGTTCATCCATAAGCATTATATGAGCAGATGATGCAAGGGCTGCAGACATACAGACCCTTCTCCTCTGCCCGGTACTGAGCATCAATGGATCTGCGTCCCTCTTGTCATCCAGGAAGAACATATGGATTAGTGCATCTCCCATCGTCTCGAAATCCTTTACTTTCCTGTGTTTTGCCGAATAATATACTTCATCCTGAACAGTCTTGCTTACCAGCATGAGATCAAAACTTTGAGGTAAATATGCAAGCCCCCTTCCTCTTATTACATAGTCTGATTTCGTTAGATCCATATTTTCCATAACAAGTTCACTGGAAACCTGGAAGTTTTTTCTGTTAAGGAAGTCCATTAAACCCTTTACCAGTGTAGTTTTACCGGCTCCATTTTTACCCATTATGCAGTACACCTGTCCTTTCTTCAAGCTGATCGTTGAATTCACTATCTCTTTCTGTTCTACACCCTTAACAGAAACTTCAACATGGGCTTTCAATATAATTTCTCCATCATTTTTTCTCTTCCTGTGAGATAGTTCCATTCCCGTTTCTCTTATTTTTTCCCTGACTATATTTGGGTCAACAGAATCTATTCCAAGTTTTTTTGCATAGATATATTCCTCTGGTATCTCTATACCTGCTGTAAGAAGAACGTCTGCACTCCTCATCAGATGCTCCTTCGACACATTCAATATTATCCTGCCGTTGTCTATAACCACGATTCTATCAACAAATGGCAGAGCCCTTTCGACCTTGTGTTCCACTATAATTTGTGTCATATTTTTCTTGTTTTCCCTAAGAAACTCGAAGATCTGCTCTGTTCCTTCTGGATCAATGTTTGAAGTTGGCTCATCAAGGATCAGGATTGATGGTTCCATTGCTATAACTGAAGCCAGTGCCACTCTCTGCAGTTCTCCGCCGGATAACTTTGATGTTTCTCGATCAAGGAACTTCTCCAGATCTACAACCCTTACGGCTTTATCCACTCTTCTTTGAATTTCTTCTCTGGGGAGTTTAAGATTTTCAGGACCGAATGCGATTTCATCGACAATACCATAATTCATAACCTGTCTCTCGGGATCCTGAAAAAGTGTCCCAACTACCTTTGCTATTTCAGGAAGCTTCATATCGCTTACATCTTTTCCATATAGGCATACGGTTCCAGAAATTTCACCGTTGATGACATTCGGGATTATACCATTTATGCAATTTACGAGAGTGCTTTTACCTGAACCAGACTTCCCAGTTAGAAGAATGCTTTCTCCTTCATTAATGTAAAAATTATCAATTGACAAGGCAGGCTCCTCTTCACCCTGATAATAAAATTTTAGGTTTCTTATTTCTATGGCTTTCATTGCCCCAGAACCCTTGCCACCCTCAATGCGATTAAGCCAGCTATTCCCCCGAAGATCACATTTCCTGGTATGGATTCAGCAAAGCCGATGAGTATTGCCTGCCAGTTCACTATTGAACCATATAAAAATGGCCCAAAGAACCCGTTGTAAAAGAATGATCCGGGGAACGCCCATGTAAAGCCTATAATTCCACCGGTTATGGCCGCAAATAGTCTCTGTCTCGACATACTCTGAGCTTTTATACCTTCTTTTGCTTTCTTTGAGAAGTTGCCGAAAAGATTTCCTTTTTTTATTGTTATAGCAAGATCGATAAAAAGCCCATACGTTAAAGATTCATAGACTACAAACATCGGCTCTCCACTAAAACCATAATGGAAGATGTCTCCAAGTATATCAAAGATCGCCATACTCATCATACCAACACCTGGTTTCTTCACCAAACCAGCTATAATGAATATGATGATTATTCGTCCAAAAAATCCAAAACCGATGAATGCCGTTAGTCCTGGTGGAACTATTTTATCCATTAACGGCCCGATGAAGAACTCCCAAACAACTGTGAACGCTGCGCCTATACCAATATATACAAAATCAACAGTCTTGAATCCATTCAAACCGTCGGTTTTATGACTGTAATACAAAACAAAACCCAATGCAATTACAAAATATGCAAGTACTATTTCCCAGGGAATCATCCCAGCAATGTTCAAATTGCCCTGTATTCCATTTAAACTCATATTTTTTCAATTTTTCATGTTCTTAATCTAGTTAATCATTTTCTCCATACTATAGATATAAATATATACGTTAAAATGAAATTGTTGTTTCTATAATATGGAATATAGAATAAGTAGAAAAATTCTAAACCAGGTTAATTATAACTAAGATAAAGGAAAAAGGTAGATAGATGGTTTTATTTTGTTTCGATAAGGGGATCTGTCATGAGTGAACTTAAGACGGTATTAGTTGATTTTGATAACACGATTTATGATGATTTAGGTGCCATGAGAAGGACGTTTGTTTTGCTGAAAAGGGAGTATAGATTTTTCAAATCTGTACCACTCGATGAACTTCTTTCAAGATTTTATTTCACCGATTATAAAATGCAGGACCTGTTAAGGACAGGTGGGATGACTCCTGAGGAGGTCAATTTGAAGAGAACGGACATGTTTCTTCAAAATATAGGACTTCCACTTAAGGATGATATGGTAAAGGAGATACATGACAGAATAAGAGAGGTTCATATAAGAACAGGAAAACCATTTTCTGGAGTGCATGAGGTTTTGGGCGAATTGAAAAAGAAATATGTAATAGGTGTGGTAACTAACCATATGGGAAACTATCAGAGACAGAAAATAGCTAAATCAAAACTTGATAAGTATATTGATTTTATGATTCCAGCATATGATTATAATGTTTTCAAGCCTGAGGAAGAGATATTCAAAATTGCCCTGAAAGGTGCAAACTCGTCCCCGGATGAAACTGTAATGTTGGGGGATAACTGGAAAGCAGATATTAAGGGTGCCTTAAATGCAGGAATAGTGCCAATATGGGTGAATTTTAAGAATCAGCCTGCTCCCAATCCCGAATTCAAAAATATTATAAGGTCCTTTTATCCGGCATCTGAGGTTGTATCTAAAATTGAAGAGTTTTATTCAAAGGGAATTGAAACTATGTCCTTAGAAGAAGGTGTTAATTGAAATAAAGATATTGAAATACTATTCTACTTGGTTTTATTTTTACTCTTTTAAAAAAAATTGTCGGTACTATAAGGTCAAGATTGTAAAAATTAAGCATTCAAAAACCCAGTCTATTTCTTCATTCTTCTATACATTGACTCGTATATACCCCCAAGGATTACTAGTAATCCACCAACAGAACTGGTTTCAGATATAACATCTCTGGCCTTATAATAGGCTATGTGTAGCAACCCTGCGCTACTAATATTCACTATGTAGAGATGCAGACTTTTATCCCATCCTGTATCATAGAAATGAGAGTACATTATGGCTGTTATAAATCCAGATATGATAATCACAAGAGGAAAATATTTCGCTAATACATCTACAGACTTTCTTATGTTTAGATATTCAACTATTCCAATTCCAATCAGGTATAAACTAAATATTGTATTAATAATAAGTACATAGTTATTTACTGCAGATCCTTTCATTGTCATTCCATAGGGAACTACAAAAAGCAACAAAACCCCCACTAAAATGTAAATGTATGTTACATATTTTTGATCAATCCACTTAAGTTCTTCCTCATTTTTGGTAGAACCTATATTTTGACTCCTGTCCATAAGAAGACAAAACCAATTTATTCTTTAAATTAACTTATATACAATAAATATACAATTTATTACTATTTAGCCTATATTAGTTTGATGAAGTGCTTAATGATATTGCATGACCTCCTTTTTATATTAATGAAATTTCAACAAGTACGAACGTAATGTAAACTTAACCTGACATGTACCAGGGTCAAACCTTGAGATCAATTTAATTACATCTATTAGACACGATAAAGAATTCTATACTTTATATTTCTTCGACGGACTATATTGGAAATATATTTTACTTAGGTTACATTAAAATTGTTAGTGATATGATCAAATATGGAATCTAACGATCTTGTTCTACCGAACTATGAAAATGGAAGTTTATATAATTTGGCACAAAGTGTAATGACAAGCCTAGAGCTTCGCCCACATAATAATTGTTTGAAAGTTTTACCAGTAGATGGAAAAAAGATGAGTGTTGTCCTAATAGATGGATTTGGTTATCTTGCTGGAGTAAAAGCTGGAATTATCGAAGATGGAGAGCCATACTTGACGAGTGTATTCCCGTCAATAACTACCACTGCACTTGTGACCCTAATGTCGGGCCAGCTTCCAGGAGATCACTGTGTTCTGGGTGGAACAACTTTTGTTAAAAAATTTGGGACCATTATTGATAATTTCCAGTTTTCTCCTGTGTATTCGAAAGGAAAAGACTCCTTAAAAGAATTTGGATCAATGAAAGATACATATAAAGTTGAAAATACAGTGGAAAAAGCAGTAATGATTGGGAAAAAGATTGCTATAATATCTCCAGAATTTATTAGAAAATCGGAATTGACTACAATAACTAACAGTACTAAAGGAGATCACTTTCATTATTATCACCTGTGGGATGCTTTATATTTCTACAGAAAGGCATTAGAAAACGGATATGATTTTGTTTATTTATATATTCCATTTGCTGATAAACTGTCGCATATCTATGGCCCATATTCAGAACAGAATCTTAGTGCTCTCAGAGAAATAGTAAACAGTGTAAAGAAAGAAATGGATCCTTATAAAAATGAATACAGATTCATAATAACTGCAGATCACGGTCATGTTGAGGCTAAAAGGGCGATACAGATGACTGATTACCCAGCAGTACCGGCTAACTTTTCCATGGCTCCATTTGGTTCTACCAGGTCTATATTTTTCTCTGGATCAAGTAATCTGCTTGAGTCTCTCAACAACTATCTACCAGGTTTAAAGATATACGATAATAACAAGAATAATCTGAAAATGCTCTTAGGATCATCAGAATGTAGCCGATTTTCAAGCTTTGACTATATAGGAATACCCATAAACGGAGATTCATTTTTTTATCCTGGCTCTTTAGATGAAGGCAACACTACATATTTTAAAGGTAGACATGGAGGGTTGTGCAGGGATGAAATGTTGATTCCCTTAATCATCATATGAACGAAATCCTGAAAAATTATGTTGGAAGTATTATTTAAATTGAAAACACTTAAATAAGTTGATACCTATGATCATTTATGGAAGAAGAATCTATAATAGAGAATTTCATAAAAGCACTTGAAGGGGCAAAAGGATCAATGGAATTTAATTTTAAGGAAATGAGTATTAAATTACCAGGAATGAACGCGAATGTTGTTATTAATGGAACCCTGGACGTAACAGCGATGCCCGTACATGAAAAAGCAAAACAATGAAATAGTATCTAATGTTGCTCAAAGTCTACTGAATTCAGGTAATGTTGAGATCAGAATTGATGGCAAACCATTTTCAACTGTGTCCATAAATAAAGGAACCGTTGATATTGAAATGGAAGATAGGAAACTATCGAAAAACATATTCAAAAAAATGCCTAAGATGAGTAAACGAAGAAAAATGTTAAGCCAGTTTTCAAGTTTCGTAGCATCCCTTGGAGTAATAATAGAAATAAGAGATCAAAAAGGATTGATACTGAAGATAGGTAAAGGGGCGCACTCTGTCCTTGGTAACTTTGAGG
This sequence comes from Thermoplasmata archaeon, assembly GCA_021835265.1. The sequence continues at coordinate 3,261 of JAKBQK010000526.1, read as the reverse complement.
CAAAACTCGTAAAATTGGAAGAGTACTTTTAGTTACTGTTTTTGATATATAGTGCTAATATGGTCATCTAATTATGAATAACCTGTGAGTGTCTTTTCTTTTTTAAATGGAATAAATAGGATATTTTTTTATACAGTATTACCATAACAGCACAATTAACATGGCAACATATCCAAATACCGGACTCAAACCATTAGAGGCTCTTAGGGCTTCTACCGAAAAGAATGTATTAGTTGATGTTAAGGGAAGGAGAGGCTACTCCGGTACCCTTGAAGGATACGATGTATACATGAATCTAGTTTTAAGAAATGCAAATGAAATTATAAACGGAGAAGTTAAAGGCGTTCATAACAGAATACTCGTAAGAGGAGACAATGTTATTTTTGTTTCGCCATCATCAGGTGATTAAAAATGAGTAATGGAACAGCTGTAATGGGAAAAATGAACAGTAAGAAAGTTCATATCAGATGCAGAAGATGCGGTCATCATGCTTACCATATCAGGGAAAAGAGGTGTGCTCACTGTGGATTCCCAGCTCCAAGACTACGATCCTATAAATGGGCTAAAGCCAAGTGAGAACTGTGCCGTAATAGGGATATACGGTAACGATACAGTTTTTTTTAAAATCTATACTTCTCTGAGAACTCTACAACACAGGGGACAGGAAGCTTCAGGAGTTGCGATTTTTGATGGAGAAAAGATAAATGCTCTCAAGGTAGACGGGCTAGTATACGAGGGATTCAGGCCATATATTGAAAAAGAAATTGTGCCTAAGGGGAACATTGGAATAGGTCACAACAGGTATTCTACAGCGGGTATTAAGAATATAACCGGCGCAGGTCCCTTTCTAATATCAACGGCAATGGGTGATATGGCCATAAGCCACAATGGGGAAATAACTAATTATCAGTCCTTGAGAGATGAGTTAAAGGAGCAGGGAGTGCCTTTTGTCACGACCAATGACACAGAAGTTATGTTGAATCTTCTGGCTCGGACAATCCGTCAGAAGGGAATTAAAAATGGTATAAGAAGTTCTATGGAAATGCTTCAAGGATCATATTCAGCCGTTCTAATGATAGGAGAAAAGATGTACGCAATGAGGGATCCAAAGGGTTTCAGACCACTTATTCTTGGAAAGGCCGGAAACGACATAATTATATCGTCTGAAAGCGCGGCCATTGACGTACTTGGAGGTGCTATTGTCAGAGATGTTCAACCGGGAGAAGTTGTTGAGATATATAATGGAGACATAAACACTTTATTTATTATGAGGAGTCAGAGGATTTCTCACTGCATGTTTGAATATGTATACTTTGCAAGACCTGATAGCATAATAGATGGTGTTGAGGTGTATAATTCCAGGTACAGACTTGGAGTTAATCTCGCAAAAGAAGCGCCTGTGGAGGCTGATGTTGTGATTCCAGTACCTGACTCTGGCAGGACACAGGCCCTGAGTTATGCTGCTGAACTCAAGATGGAATATAGTGAGGGTCTTTTCAAGAACAGATACTCAGAAAGAACATTTATTATGCCTGGTAACAAGGAAAGGGACAGCGCAGTTAAGCTGAAACTGAATCCGATTAAATCTGTAGTACAGGGAAAGCGAATTGTTCTTGTCGATGACAGCATTGTCCGTGGAACAACCATGAAAAGGATTGTTGCTTTGCTAAGGAGTTTTGGCGCGAAAGAGATACATGTCAGAATAGCATCACCAAAGATTGTTGCACCATGTTACTTCGGCGTTGATATGAAGACCCGGGATCAGTTCATAGCTTTAAACAAGAGTGATGATCAGATTTCAAAAGAGGTTGGTGCAGATAGTCTTGCTTATCTCTCCATAGAGGGATTGGTAAATAGTATTGGAATGCCTAAGAAATCACTCTGCCTTGGATGTCTAACCGGAGAATATCCGGTAAAAATTGCTGGAGAAAAGGAAGATATCCAGACAACTCTGGAGTTATAATTTAATTCTTATTACTTATTTTTGAAAGGATATTATCTATTTCATCCTGACTCATTATCCTGCCTATACCATCAGCCTTAAGAGTTAAGGCAATTTTTGCCGAGAGTCTTCTTGAAATTTTTCCCCTATCTCTTGGACTGCTTCCCGAAATTAAATGAGACTTATAAAGAAAGCCATGTTTCGGATTTGGTATGTGCCTTGTTTTGCTGATAAAAAGTGATTTCTCTGCACCTGCCATCTGTATTGAGGATGATGGGGTATTAACAAGCCTTTCCAGTGATTGAAAATGCCCCAGCAGTTCAGCACATAATACTGGATTAATTATTCGTGAGGTGTTTGGAAAGATCTCCTTTGCCTTCTCATTCAGGGACTTTTCAAGTTCCTTTTTCCTCGATACCATTTCCGATCCAAGTTCCCCTATGGTTGATATTGCATGATCCTCGTTATTCTTCATATTCTGGAATAATTCTCCAGGATCCTCCGATTCGCCTACAATCAGGCCAAGAGCCATTGATTTTTCAAATAAGAGATTGATTATTTCGTCCATTGAGTTATACACATTGAAGATCTTCACCAGCTTCCAGTCCCTTCCGAGAGACTCTTTCAGTTTCGATCTTCCGTAATTTAGCATCAGTTCTCGAAGATCAGGAAGCGCCTTGCCCTCTTCCATTTCTAATCCATCCTTTCCTTCAGATAGTCTGTCAAATAGATCAGTCGGATTTGCAGAAAGAAGCTTATAGACTTTTAGAGTACCATCACTTCTGTAACCGTACCATTTAGTTCTTTCTGTCATTTCTTCCCTTCTTTCTGTTCCTGTTAACTGGTCTCCTGTCCTTAAAATTATCCCTGTATTCGTTTCTGTTTCTTTTCTCATTATTGCGTTCTGGCCATTGATTGGGTCTCTGTGTTCTTTTCTCCCGTGAAAATCTGTCATTCACAAATTTTCTTTCCTTTGATCCCTGCTTCACCTCACTCCTCAAATGAATCTCTCTTTCCTTTTGCTTGACTGGTATTTTTACCGAGTTTCCTGGTTCCGGGTCAATGAGAACTCTATCTAGATCCACTATCTTTGTGTCAGATATCTGATTGAATGATAATACCATTTTTCCGGTACCCACAAGCTGTCCCGACTCAGAAATGAGGGCAACTCTTTCACCTGCCAAAGGTTCACCTATTATTGCCTTGATCCCTCCAGGATACAGATCGGAACCATGGGCAATAGTCTTAAGTGTTGAAGCTTTTATTATTACCTTACTGAATGTTGAAAGGAGAAAGTTTGACTGGTACATAGCTGATTT
>JAKBQK010000587.1 GCA_021835265.1 Thermoplasmata archaeon | reverse complement strand
ACATATTCAGCTTCCTATTCTACACCAGAGAATGTTGCAATGTACAGGGCTGAGAGATTGAAAGATAAAAGCATACTGGATATTGGTTGCGGTGCCGGTATGGCTTCAATTTTTTTATCAATGTATTCTACAGTTAAGGGATTTGATACGAATGAAGAAAGGGTTCTAATGGCAAGGATAAACAACAAAAAATATGCTGGCAGGGCAATTTTTGAGAATGGTGATGGAACAAAACTGCAGCTAATGGAAAAAGAGTATGATACAATCTACTCAGACCCACTGAGGTCATCCAGTTCCCGGGAAAGGTCTTTGGAGGAGTTGCAGCCAAATCCTGATCATATCATGGACATTTACAGGGAAAAGGTGAGAGAATTTGTATTTGATCTACCCCCTTTTCTTCATCCAGAAAGGATTAAAAATATTCCTGGTACACTGGAGTACCTATCTGTGGATGGAGATATATCAAGGTTAACTCTTTACAGTAATAATGATAATAGAAGAATTTTTCAAGCCACTAGTCTGACACGTAACTTTTCATACATGTCCGACCGGAGGATGAAACCACAACTTGGAGACAGAGTAATGAACTACCTTTTTGTCCCAGACGCTTCACTTTTTTACTCAGGACTCCATGGAAACTACTGCAATGAGCTAGATCTTAAAATCATAAGTGAAGAGAAGAGAAAGGCATTATACACTGGAGATGAGTTAATCCAAAATTTTACCGGTGATATATATGAGGTGATTTCTGTCGTAGATCCAGATACTTTGGTAGAAACGCTGAAAACAAAGAATATTGGAAGGGTTATTCTCCGTTATGACTCACCAAATTATTATGAGGAGCAGAGTAAAATACAGAGTAACTTAAATGGTGATGATATATCATATATCTTCTCATTTAAGGAAAGAAGAATAGTATGCAGAAAAATCAATTGAATAGTTAGATAATAATTCTTAATAAGAGTGGAATTAATCTGGAACAAATGAATGGAAAGCGCTTGATCACATCTCTTATCCTCATATTGCTCATATCATCTCTATCTATGGTAGGTGCTTCCGAGGAGCATCATGTAACTGCAACAGACAGACCCACGACAGCAATACACAATTATGTTGTTTTTCAATCTTGCTGTCTTCCTTCGAACATTAATTTTACTGTTCAGATCAACAATAAATCCTACGAGTCATCAAATTATTACCTGAATATATCATTACCCGATGGAACTTATCATTATACCATATCTCTTCCCTATGACTACACCTCAAATATCACCACAGGTAATATAATTCTAAAGCAATCAAATGTATATGTTCATTTCAAGGTCAGTTACAGATCCTATGATCTCGGCGAGATTGTATTAGTGAGTATTGTACTTAGCCTTGTTTCAATTCTGGTTTTCATAGTTTATTACATAAGAGTAACAAGGAAGTGATAAAGCTAGATATTGCCAAAAAATAAATAGAGTTTAGAGATTACCATCGAGATTGGGATGAAAACATATTTAAACGTAACATTTTCCAGCGAAGGAGCGAAACCATCTGAGATAATAAACAGACTGAGATCGCTGGGATTTAAACCGGTAATGGGGGACCATGATATGGTCTATGAATGGGCAAACAGTGCAACAGAAGAAGATTCTCTATGGTTCGCTGATAAAATACAGGCAACTCTGGAAGGATTTAAGGTACTGTTCCATATTGAAACACTCAGTGACTGATGTCAAATCTCCTAATATTGTTGCAATTCAAACAGGTTACGAGAACCTTACCTTTCTTTATTCTTAGCCTACAGTTGTGCTCATAGGGATATTTACAGTTTTTGCAATAGCTTCTTTTAATATTCTTTGATAATGTTATATCAAATCTGACCGAAAGTTTCTCTATCTGTTTCACTATTTCTGATTTAGGAACAACTGATTCACTATTCATCAGGTTATACAGGTAATCTATTCTTTTCAGGGCAACATTTCTAGTCTCATTTTTATTGGGTTTCAATAAATACGTATAAATTGTAAGTTTATATTATTAATGCAAATGATCAAACTTTTGCTTCTTGACATCGATGGAACCATTACACAGAGGGATCAGAGCATATTACCGGAAACTCTAGTTGCACTCAGGAAGGTTGTTTTCTCAAATCCAGAAATGCACATATGTCTTGCAAGTGGAAACGTGCTTCCAGTAATGTTCGGAGTTAGAACTATTCTTGGGGTAGGGGAATCACTGGCAGGAGAAAATGGAGGGATTTTACTTTATAAACAGAGGATAACCTCATACTTTCAAAAGCAAAAAACAGTAGATGCTTATAAAGAAATTGAGAAAGACTTGGGTGCAGTTGAATTCATCACCAATCGATGGAGAGAGACTTCCATAAGTTTCATACTCGATGGGAGTTATGATTTTACAAAATATGAGAAGAAATATGATGTTGTGATTCAGGACAGTGGATTTGCAAAGCATATTCTGAACAAAGGTCAAAATAAGGGATTTATAGCAAGGGAGTTAATGAAGATTTACGCTGTTTCAAAAGATGAAACACTTGCCTGTGGTGATGGTGATAACGATGCCGATCTATTCGAAGTTGTCGGAATGAGCGGAACAATATCAAACGGAAGTAGGTCTGTTAAGGAAAGGGCTGAATACGTTTCAGAAAAAGCCTATGGAGACGGATTGATAGACATAATGAAACACTTCAGGCTACTTGAGGAGTGATCATATTGCCAAGACAATCCTCAATTATTTCCCTGTTTGATATGACTTTTTCTCCTCTAACGAAAACATTTCTTGGAAATACAACATCAAACCCATTAAACGGTGAGATTGTCAGTTTAGAATGAAGCCTATTCTCATTCAATTTCTCCATATCTGAAAAGTTAACGGACACAAAATCAGCTGAATACCCTTTCTCTATTTTCCCTTTTTTTATACCAAATAATTCTGCAGGCCTAGATGCACCTGTTTTTAAAAGAGTATCTAAAGATAGAATTTTCTTGTGAACGAGGGCGAGCATGAGAGGTACCCTCGTCTCAACCCCTATGATCCCTGATTTTCCAAATTGTATACTTTCTTTATCCTTCTCAAGGTGGGGTGCATGATCAGATGATAGCAAATCAAATTTACCATCAAGATACGCCTCTCTAGTTTTTTCCATTACAGCCTTTTCTCTTAAAGGTGGATTTACCTTCCCGTAGGCCCCAAGCTGCATTTCCTCATTAAGAAGAATATGATGTGGTGTAACCTCCATGAAAAACTTTTCTGGAAAACTTTGGGCATTCCCATAATCACTTATATGGGCTGCAATTTTGACACTGGTTTTTAGTTTTGATATGGTTCTAAGTGCCTCCATTTCGCATGAACTTGGCCTTGATAAATCGTGATCTATGAGAGTTTTAACCTCCCTTGCGCTATTCTTTCTCAGGCATTCAGCGGATTCTCCATGGAAAACAACTGGTCTGCTATATTTTTCTAAAAATTGATCATGTTCATAATCTCCAGTGAATGCGGTACTGTTTGTGCTTTCACCCATAAAAATTTTTAAACCAATGCTCTCCTTTGAAATCACGTCTCCATTGGTTCCATCATACAGTGAAAACAATCCATAGTCGGTGAAGGATCTGCCCTTCACAACAGCTTTCTTTCTGTCGAATTGATTGTAATCTCTTATGGGTATTATGTTATTTGGCATATCCAGTACGGTCGTTGTACCTCCAAAAACGGAGGACATACTACCTGTATAAAAGTCCTCTTTATCAGTTTCCCCTGGATCCCTGAAGTGTACGTGGGCATCAAAGAAACCTGGAAGAATTGCTCCTTCAATTCTTTCCGTTTTTACAGATTTCTCAAATTTCCTCACATCTGTAATTACTCCGTTCTTAACATATACAAAAAGGTCCTGGAAAGTTCCGAAATAATAAAATTTTCCACTAAAAATCTTATCCTCCATCATACACCTCTTTTTTCACCATATATTATTTTATGCATCTGAAGCATAACTCTCACGTTTAACCTATTCTCTATGACTCTGTTAACAAGCCAGTCTGGTGGAGTTCCCCATGCAGGTTGAAGAATAACTTCACATTTCACAAGGTTGTTTTTTAGAAATTCCAGAGCAAATGAAAAATCAATTTCATTCTGTATTACCATTTTTATATAATCTAATTCCCTCAGCTTTTCAAGGTTTTCCTTTTTAAGGCTCCTTTCTTCACCAGATGAAGGTGTCTTCACATCCATATCAATTACAGTGCCATCATACTTGGTGAAAGGCTCAATATCTAGCGATCCACCAGTTTCAATGAGTATCTTCTTTCCCATTCCTGTAAGAGAAGAAACAAATTCTTTTGCATCTCTTTGAAGCAGTGGTTCTCCGCCAGTAAGGCATATCCAGTCTTCCCATACTTTGGAACATTCCTCAATAAGTGATCTAACTGGTTCTTCAGTCCCACCAGTAAAAGAATAAGTTGTGTCACACCATTTACACCTTAGATTACATAGATTTGTTCTTACGAAATACATTGGCACTCCCGTTAGGGTCCCTTCTCCCTGAATACTGTGAAATTTCTCTGTGATTAACATTTTTTCCTCAAATTTTTACTCTCTTCCCAGATGAAAGCAATCTGGTTGTCCCAAACTCAGTCATACCATTCAGTTGCTTCATATTAAAAACAGGACCATCCACACAAACCTGAAAACCATCTACTGAACAGGAGTCACATAATCCAATTCCACATTTCATACTTCTTTCCATTGAAAATTCTGCGTTGACATTCAATTTTTTTATTTTATCATATACTGCCTTCAGCATTTTTTCAGGTCCGCAAACATAGATCATGGAGAAATCTTCTGGGTTCACGGCTTCAATTCCATCAGTGACTATTCCTTTTATTCCCTTTTTTCCATCCTCTGTTACTTCAATCCTGTGATCCTCATCAAATTCATCAGAAAACAGAAGTTCATCGAATGTTCTAGAGGCAATGATTCCAGTTGCATTTCTATCGATAAGTGGTTTTAGCGAGGCCATACCTGAACCTCCTCCGATCAGCAACTTGTTTCCAGATGTACTGGAGAATGGTTTTCCGTAGGGTCCACGGAGAAATATCCACTCTCCTGCTTCAGTTTCTATCAATTTCTTGGTGCTATCCCCATATGCTTTTACCGTTATACATTTCTCATCTTCAGTTTGGGACAAGGACATAGGCACTTCTCCATAACCCGGAACCCAGACCATAACAAACTGACCGGGAAGAACCTTAACATTCCACTTAAAGTAAAGTGAAACGACTGTTGGTGTATTTTTCACCCTTTTTGTTATACGAATATGTTCCATCATCTCACAGCCACCCCAACAAGCTCCTTCAGGTTATTAATTCCATTGGATATCATATATTTCTCCAGATCCCCCGTAATTCTCATGAATATACTTCTACCGTACTTCATAAGAGCAGTTCCTATCTGGAACACAGATGCCCCGGCCATTATGTATTCAAGTGCATCAATGTAACTGGATATCCCACCAACGCCTATTATGTCAATCTCTGTTTCTTTCCTTACTTCGTAGACACATCTTAGTCCTACAGGTTTAATTGCTGTGCCGGACATTCCCCCATAACTGTTTGTGAGAATAGGTCTTCTTGCTTCAATATCAATGGCCATAGCCCTGACTGTATTAATCAAGACAAGGGCATCCGAGTCAGAAGCGGCTCTTGAAATCTCTGATATGGAGGTAACATTTGGACTGAGTTTGCTCCAGACCGGTATTTTAATGGTACCCTTCAGGGTTTTTACAATTTCTTTGACCAGAACCGGATCACTTCCAACTTCAGATCCGAAGCCCTGAACGTGCGGGCAGGAAAGATTAAGTTCTACAGCACTAACTCCAAAGTCCTGCATTTTTAGGGCCAATTTAAGGAAATCATCTGTATTTGAAGCAAAAATACTACCGATCACAGGTTTTTTTGCCGTAAGGGCAATCTTAATCTCCTCCTCAAACGAATCAATTCCTGGGTTAGGGAGACCCATTGCATTAATCAGATAGGTATCTTCAGGAACCACTACTGGTGAAAAATAGCCGTTTCTTTCTTCGGTACCTATGGATTTGGTAACTACTGCCCCGGCTCCATCCTCCAGAACTCTTTTCATTGTATATCCATTCTCATCAAGAATTCCAGATGCAAGTATGGCAGGTGATTCAAAACTAACTCCTCCTGTTTTAACGGCTAAGGAAACCATCTATCTCAGGACTTCATCATATTAGATTATTTTATTGTTTCATAAATTCTACAGAAAATATGTGTCATCACCTTATTTCAACGTTTAACCGATAACTCTCGTTTTCTAAGAATAAATATTGAGTAATCTACCTGCGATTTTTCAGCAGTCTATTCTTAATTCTTCTGGAAAATTTTCAAGGGGAATAATATTTGGTCCCCTATTGAGAAATGGGCCATAATAGAAAAAGACTCCTGGAACATTGAATATTTTACATGATAGATACATATTTCCAGTCAGGCTATGAAACATGTGAGCCTTTTCACTATCTGAACATCGCATTACAAGTTCGTCTGTAACATCAAGGAATTTTTTTATAGTGTCTATTTCCAGAGTATCGTTTATAACCACTCTCGACGCGCCTGACACTATTATATCCATTAAATCATTTTCTTTATACGGATATGCCATCAAAGTAAATTCAATATATTTGGAAAGTTCATTATACATTTTGAAGTTAAAACGGTAATGTGTTATTGCATCAAGATCAACAACAAAAGCTTCGTCGTAAGGGACCTTTGCCAGTTCTTCCATGTCTTCCATGCCTTCGATTTTACCTCTGTTTATGATCAAACAATGCATGTTAAGTGTAAGTTTCTCCATAAGAAAATGTTTTCTATAAAATTTGAATGCCATCATCTCAGGAAACAGTTGTATTCACTTTTAAAGTGTGGAGATATTCCTGTCAAAGGAGATGATCTCTCAACCCTTACTTTACTCATACTCCTGTCAGTAAAGATGGCTGAAAGTTAAAATAATATGCATAATCTTTTCTAACAATAATGCTTCACATTTTTAGTTTTTCCAAAACAATTGTAAAAATAGTAGTACTGTTATCACTTATCATGATACTGTTTAACAGTAATAAATCTAAAATTTTTTCTGCCATATCCTTTATTCATCGTTTTAATTCAGATATTATAAATATATCCTATTTAAATACAAAACAAAACTATTTATTATGCTAATGTAATACATTATCAATGATGGATTTAGTTTCCTCCTATTATGCAAAGGCTGATAGAATTCTTGTGCCAATGGCAAAAGGGGAAAGTTCTAGAAGAGCTTTTGAGTTTGCCAGCGACTTTGCAAAGGTCTTTGGTTCAGAAATAACAGCACTTACAATAAAGGACGAATCCAAGGAAGTTACATGGAGTGACAAGGTTGCTGTAGTTATGCAGGCATACAAGGAATCAAGTCAAAAAGGACTAAAGGTTATTCCAAAGATCCAGAGCGCAAGAAATGTTAGGGAAGGTATAATTAGAGAAGCAAATTCGAAGAATTATGATCTTGTTCTGTTCAGTTCCAGATCAAGATCGGGGGTCTCAACTTCTCTATTTGGAGGTATAGGAGATTATCTAATCAAGCATTCAAAGAACACAACAGCATCTCTTTCTATTAAAAGGAGTACATATCCATACAGGAAAATTCTGGTACCAATGAGCGAGAGACTCAATACACGTAAATCAGTATACCTTGCTGCTATCATGGCAAAGGTTCTAAACGCTAAATTTTACCTCTGTGATATGAGATCGTTCGATAAAAAGAAAATTCATGGTTTTAAAACGCTGATGAACGCGGAGGTATGGAAGGAGCTTAAACTTGATTACGAAATTTCTGACATATACGGAAGCGATCTGAGAGATTCAGTTCTTCAAAGGATTTACTCCACATCTTCAGATTTTGTGGTGCTTGGTGTTAGACCTGATAGTTATTCAAATGTAAGAATAAATTCAGATATTAAAAAAATAATAAAGGATGCACCAATAGATTCAGTTTTAATTAAGAGATGAGCTTTGTAAGACATTATTATTCATAAGGAATATTATGATCTGTACATCAATGTACATTATGTTAACATAATACGAACCGAATATTGGGAAATTCTGTCTTTCAGTTGAATTGATTGTGTTGTTTAAGAAACTGCTCACGGGTTTTAATTTCAGAGTTACATTTACTGAACTTGCAAACGATACAATTGAATTTGCAACCCTCGGCTCTTCCAGTAATGCAGCTGATAGTGGGATATTAGGATCTAACCCAGAATCAGAATCCATTATTACTTCTCCTGGGATTTTAGAAACTGAAACGTTCTTGTTCATCTGCTCAAATTCCTGTAAATTTTTCTCCAACTGCAGTAGGGATGCATTTGTGTTTGGTGAGCAGCAGAGCGCTCCGGAGGATGATTGGTTAAAGTCTATAGCAGAAGGCCTGGGCTGGAAAAAGTATGATCTGTTAAAAGCCTGAGCAAGATAATAACTGCCGAAAACCTTTCCGTTAATCTTTATCTGATTACCATTCCCTGTTCCTGGATCAACCTTTTCAGTTATTAGTGCAGTTGCTGTTGGGATCACCAGTCCTAGAAGTACAAATATAATCACTGCAATTACAAGCGAGCCTCTAAATATCCTCAAAATTTCTTTCCAGTTTACCATAAAATACCCACCCCTAGAAGCAAATGATAGATCAGGCCGATAGCTATAAACGGCAGGACAACTCCCCCGAAACCGTAAATTGTGATATTTCTTTTTAAAAGCTCATCTACAGTTGAGGGCTTAAATCTTACCCCTCTTATGGCCAGTGGAATTAAAAGTGGAATTATTATTGTATTGAAAATTAAAGCAGAGGTTATGGCAAGCAGAGGATCAGTAAATCCAAGTATGTTTATGAATGAAAGTACCGGAAAAGCATAAAAAATTGCTGGTATTATTACAAAATATTTTGATATATCATTTGCAATACTAAATGTTGTTAGTGAACCTCTCGTTATGAGAATCTGCTTTCCTAAGAATATTACATCCATCAATTTCGTTGGATCATTATCCAGATCGATCATGTTTGCAGCGTCTTTTGCGGCCTGTGTTCCATTATTCATAGCAAGTCCCACATCTGCCAGAGCAAGTGCCGGAGCATCATTTGTACCATCTCCAACCATGGCCACCATTCTCTGCTGATTTTTTTCTGCTTCAACCTTCATGTATTTATCCTGAGGCTTACTATTTGCAACAAATTCATCGAGTCCCGCCTCTCTCGATATGTACTCTGCAGTAAGTTCGTTATCCCCAGTACACATAACGGTTTTGATATTCATCGTTTTCATGGTTTTAATTCTCTCATTTATCCATGGCTTTATGATATCATTGAATTCTATTGCTCCAATTACCTGGCTGTCCAGTACAAGTACCATTGCTGTTCCCCCTCTACTTGAAATTTCGGCACATATGGCATCTATGAAATTGTCCTTTTGTCCCAGTATATCCCATATAGCATGGGGCGAACCCTTGTACAGCTTATGTCCCTCATAACTTATTCCACTGAACTTCGTTTCTGATGAGAAGGGAACGAATTCAGCATTATTTATCCTGTACTTTTCAAGTTCTCCATAACGTTCTGACACATATTTTACAAGGGAAATTCCCTCTCTCGTTTCATCTAAATATGAGCTCTGATAGCAGATCTTTGCCATTTCTTCTTCTGATATTCCTTTATTCGGATATATCTTGGAGGCGTCACGTTCGCCCATTGTAATAGTACCGGTTTTATCGAGAATTATTGTATCAATATCACCAGCATTTTCTACTGCTCTTCCACTTTTGGCTATGATATTGAACTGAGAGACCTTATTAATGGCTGCCACACCCAAAGCAGGGAGTAGTGCACCAATAGTTGTTGGAATCAGTGTGATCAGAAGTACTACGAGAATGATCAGATTTACATGATCTAATAGAAAATCCCCAAGGGGAAATATTGATGATGTAACAACGATGAATACTAGGGTTAGTCCAGCCAGTAATATTGAAAGTGCTATTTCGTTTGGAGTTTTCTTTCTAACAGATCCTTCGACCATTTCAATCATCCTGTCCAGAAATGTTTCTCCCGGGTCTGCCGTAATTCTTATCTTAATACTTTCATCAAGAAAGGTTGTTGAACCGGTTACACTGTCGCCATTTACCTTGAATACGGCCTTCGATTCACCTGTAATTGCGGATTCATTGAAATATCCTCTGCCTTCGGCTATCTCACCATCAGTTGGTACCATTTCATTCTTCCTGACCTCTACAATCATGCCTTTCCTCAGTTCAGAAGAATCCACAATTTTCTCCGTTGTGCCATCTATTATTCTTCCGGTGGTTTCTTTTTTCATTTTTTTAAGTGTTGCCGTTATATTTCTGCTCTTTCCCTCTGCAAGTGCTTCCCCAAGAGTTGAAAAGAATATGGTAAGAAATAAAAGTACAACGACTGAAATATAGAAAGGTACATACTGCCCACTCATCTCGAGGTGATATGCCTGATGGAAGACAATGAGATATAATGAAAAAAGGAGGGCTATTTCTGTTATGAACATCACAGGATTCTTATATAGCTTCCGGGGATCAAATTCCTTAAGAGCATTTATAACTGCTTCAGCGTAACTGTTCATAAAACACCTCTAATAATAAGGGAAAACGTTC
>JAKBQK010000344.1 GCA_021835265.1 Thermoplasmata archaeon | reverse complement strand
TTCAATTTAGGCCTCAATACAAGATAGAGCATGCTATTGGGAGATAATGAAGATAACTAAAAAATAAGGAAGATATACTTTATTGCCAACTTTTGTAGTTGCCTAAGCCAAGTATTAGTCTTCCAACCAGAACAATTCTTTAAAGCGAATGAAAGCTACTGAAATGAACTAACTTTCACGTTCCGATAGGCATTAACCATTACTCACTATTTCAAACACAGCATATTTTCCTCCAAGTGGAAACATTGTGACTGTTATCAACAAAAACCAACAAATGTAAGGTAAAATTAAAGAAGGAGTTGAATTACTGAAAGTGATAAAGGTGTACCTCCATTGACCACTATATTTGAAAAGCTCCAAAGGATCAGCCCTGTATTCTGGCCGAAATATAGTTTTGCTGTTGAAAATTTGAACCTTAATCCATTGTTAAAAAGTTTTTTTAAAGAGAATAAGGGTTGCCCAACCTTCGATAACAGACATGAACATTTTAATTATATTAGCAAAGAAGTTGTTAAAGAAAGTCCAATTGACTATCTAGAGTTCGGAGTATACAAGGGAGACTCAATCAAAGAATGGATTGGTCTAAATTCGAATTTAGAAAGCAGATTTTTTGGGTTTGATACTTTCACTGGGTTACCTGAGGATTGGACCTACTCTTTGAAAAGGGGGGAATTTGATTTAAAAGGAAACGTTCCAATTATTACAGATAAAAGGGTAAAAATTGTAAAGGGTCGCTTTCAGCATACACTTCGTCCGTTTCTTAAAGAATTTCAGAAAAAAAATAGAATGCTAATTCACCTTGACGCTGATTTATATTCAAGCACGTTATATGTTTTGTTTCAATTAGATTCAATCTTGGATAAAAACGACGTTGTCGCTTTCGATGAATTTAGTAACGTGACTGGTGAATTCAGGGCGTTTATCGACTATAAATTAGCCTTTGAACGTGATTTCAAAATGGTATCTAAAGTCTCATCTAATGGTTGGCTTTGTAATCAGGTCGCATTTGTTTGTAAATGATTTTTACACCTGGCTTGAAATAAAAAATTTAGTCTCATTGCATTATTCAGAGCAAATTAAATTTAAAATTATTAATTTCAAAAAAGATTATTACACACCCCTCTTGTATAATGGAATTCAAGGGGAGATTGGTTTATATGACATTAAAGATGTATAAAATATTAGATCAAGAAGATATTGGATTTTCAGTTCGAAGAGGGAACTTTTAAATATTGACAAAAACCACTGGTATTTGATATGTCGGCAAGACAAACATGTTTGGGAGGGCAGGAAGATTATTCAGGTTATTTAAATCCCAGATCATAGGCATTTAGAGATGTTACAAAAATTCATGTTATTCAATATTACAATACATTTGGGCTGCCATGCCATGATCCAAAATAAAAAGAACAAAGAGAATATCGTTCAAACTGCATGCACCTATTACAACATGTTATGATAAAGTGATTTCATTCACCATCGGTGATGAGAACATATACGATCCCAGGTGGAACGAAGTGCAAGGAGAATCTAAATGACATGCTTAAGAGATTAGTTAGGAGAAGGGTTATAATTTCACAGGCAAATCCAATATATTCTGAGAGGACGCAAAAAATAGCAACGAGGAATGATGTATCTTCCAAACTAAGAGCATAAAAAGAGGTATCTGAAAAAGACCAGAGAGTGAATTGAGAAATTCAGTTGGCATGGAAAGGGACGAAAGGGCACCAAATGTGCCTTTGAATTATAGAGAACCATGTGAGAGATAAACTATTCAACCTGTCCCGATTACTTATCAGAAGATTATGGTTAAGAGTTGCAATATAATAACAATCTTGCGGAAATAGTGCATTATGCCCATACATAAAATTATGGATGATTCATTCAAAAACTTGCCTATTCATGAATGAAAATAACATTGCAATTATTTTAAACTTATATGTTATAACCCTGCAATGATTGCGCTAATTCTTGCAGCAGGGAAGGGAACCAGATTGCGCCCACTCTCTTATTTCATTCCCAAGATACTTCTTCCTGTCAGAGGGGAACCTGTTTTGACTCATCTTTTGGCAAATTTAGAAGGAATAGACCTGAACGGTATATACATAATAGCGTCAGAAAATATTGAGGTTATTAACAATTATCTTGAGAAAACTGCCCAGGATAAAGTAAAAGTGATAAGAGCACTTGGTTGGGAGACCGGTGGAGATCTGTCACTGGCAATTGAAGAAGCTAATATAAATGAAGATATAATAGTAATGAACGGTGATCTCATTACCGATATTAAAATAAAGGAATTAGTTGAAGCGCATGCGTCAAAGAACAGTTTCTGCACAATTTCTGTTTTTGAGTTGAATGATGCCGAAGAGGCGAAAAGATTTGGTAGCATAGAAATGAATGATGATAATTTGATTATTAAATTCTCAGAAAAGAAAAATTCGATTACAAAACTTCCCGCTTTGGTCAATACAGGTTTTTATCTGATCGGAAAACAATTACTAAATGAAAGATTCAAGTACTTCTCACCACACAGATTTCGGTTAGAAACCGAATTTTTTCCAAAATTAGCAGGGGAGGGAAAATTGTCTGGTATAAAGTCTGAGGTGTCGTACTGGTGGGATGTTGGAACAATTGAATCTTATCTGAACGCGGAAAATTACCTAATAAACAAAAGAGGAGTGGTTCCTCCTTGAAGTTTTTCGATCCTTCAAATGATCATATTGCCGTGCTTGGACTTGGTTATGTTGGACTGCCCCTTTCACTTCTTCTCGCGCGAAAATTTGCTGTTGTTGCGTATGATATAGATAAAAAAAGAGTCTCCTCCATTAATGAGGGTGTTAGCCCTATTAAAGAACCGGGTTTGGATGAGCTGCTTCAATCCAAAGATATTGTAAGAAATATAACATTTACATCCAATCCAGATGACATAACAAACAATAAGGTAAAAATTATAACAGTAGGTACCCCGATCGATCTATCAACCGGCTTCATCGATTATTCCCAGATTGATTCTTCCCTATCACTTTTAAGAGGCAGGATCAACAGTGGTGACATAGTTATTCTGAAATCAACTGTGCCGCCTGGTACGACGAATGGCCTTGTCAGTGATAAGATAAAAAATATGGGTCTCAAGGTACCAGATGACGTTGGATTAGTATTTTCACCAGAGAGGATGGTCGAAGGGCAAGCCATAAACGATTTCCTCACACTACCAAAGGTAATTGGGGCTTCCGATCGCGAATCCATGGAAATAGGAAAACAAATAATTGGATCGTTAGGCGGAACTGTGATTGAAGTTAACACAATAGAAGCCGCAGAAATGGTTAAGATGGTGGATAATTATTCCAGATATGTTTTTCTTGCCCTTACAAATGAAATAGCGCTTGCTTGTGAAAAGATTGGGGCAGATGTAATAGAAGTAATTAACGCTGCAAAAAAAGATTATCCCAGAAACGCAGGAATCCTAAAGCCAGGACCAGGTGTTGGGGGTTCGTGCCTTAACAAAGATCCATTTATCTTAGAGGCGAGTATGAAAAAATTGGATCTTGACCTACAAATGATTAAATCTGCCACGATCGTTAACCACCAAATGTCAAATCACGTTATTACTCTTCTCAAGAAATTCTCTTCGGGCAGGAAAAGAGTAGTAATTGCAGGTGTAGCTTTCAAAGGAGACACAAACGATACAAGGTTTACTTCTTCCTATCAAATTAAGAGCGAATTGGAATCATTTGGCTACAATGTAAAAATGTCTGATCCATTAGTAAACGAAGACCGAGAGATCGGCAATGACATTTATCAGGACTGCAAGGATCGCGATATACTTTTACTGATGACAGACCACAGCCAGTATGCAAATCTCGATCTCAGACAAATAAAACTGTTAATGGCTGATAACCCTTTGATTCTTGACATGAGGGCTTTAATCGATAGAAAAACAGCGGAGGAAGCAGGGTTCGAATATCATGGATTGGGGAGGCTCTGATTGAAGATATTGTTGGCAGGCGGTGCAGGTTTCTTAGGATCGCACCTTACTGAAGCACTAGTTGGCCGGGGAGACATTGTCACTGTCTTGGATAATCTATCCAGCGGTCGTAAAAAAAACCTTTCAGCTGTGATGAAAAAGATTAGGGTCATAAATTCTGATGTCTCCTCCTTTAGAACAAATGAAAAGTTTGATGTCGTAATGAACTTTGCAAGCAGGGCGAGTCGGAGGGAATGGGAAAGTTTTCCGGTAGAGGTTGCAAAGACCAATGCATTTGGTACGGATAATTTAATCAATATTGCTCTGCACTCTGAAGCAAAGTTCATGCTTGCTTCTACTTCTGAGATTTATGGAAATCCTGACATTATCCCGACGCCTGTAAGCTATGTCGGAAGAGTGAGCTCGACAGGATCGCGATCTTCATATGATGAAGGGAAGAGATACGCGGAAGCCCTTGTAAAGGCATATGATTCGCAGTTCTCTCTGAATTCTATTATAATAAGATTCTTCAATACATATGGACCAAGAATGAGAGGCGGAGACCTATACGGTAGGGTTATTGATCGCTTTTTACAACAGGCGACAAACAATGTGCCTTTGACTGTGTACGGATCCGGCTTGCAGACAAGATCGTTTACGTATATTTCTGATACAGTATCTGCCATCATAAAGATCCTGGATAATTGGAGGAATGGTGAAATATACAATGTTGGCAGCGACAATGAAATCAGGATAATCGATCTTGCTAATTTGATAATAAAAATTACAGGGTCATCCTCAAAGATAATTAAACAGGAGATGCCGCCAGATGACCCGTTGAGAAGAGCAGCTGATGTTTCCAAGATAAAGCAGCTTGGATGGAAACAGGAAGTTGACCTTAAAGAAGGGTTGGAATTTATGCTATCCGCTGAAAAAAATGAAAGCTAAAAGTGTGCAGTCACATATGAAATACATTTTGTTCCTATGCTAGGTATTTTTTTCGCTCACGTTCGTGCCGCTCAAAATAATCTTTTGCTTCTATTTGTTCGCTTGCCTTAACTAGCTCTCGAACTCCATCATCGAATTTGATAAAACTTGTTATCCCAAAATCCCTTTTCAATTTACTCACATCAGCGTAGTCATGTCGGTTATCACCTGGTCTGAACTCTCTGGTAATCTTCGGTAATATTGACGAAGATATTCCTAAATTTAAGCTTTCTACTACCTGAAGCAAAGTCGTAGGTTTTCCCGTTCCTACGTTATAAGAACCCAAACCTCGTTCTATAGAAAGACAATTCACCTTTGCAACGTCCGTAACAAAGATATAATCTCTTTTTTGTTGCCCGTCTTCAAATATGTAAGGTTGGTTGTGATTTTTTAATCTTGAAAGAAAAATTGCCACTACCCCTGTATAAGGATTACTTAAACTTTGTCTGGGCCCATAAACATTAAAGTAGCGTAAGGCAACCGTTGGTATTTCGAGAATATCAGCATAATCGAGTGCTAATTTTTCAGTCGCGTACTTAGAAAGCGAATAAGGATTTAAGTTCTGAGGAGGTTTCTCTTCCGGTACAGGCTCTGGATCGCATACCTCACCACATATTGGGCATAAAATTTCCCATATATTTTTTCTTAGTTGCTCAACAGATCTAGGTAAAGGATAAAATACCCCGTGTTCTTTGCATTTATAAGCGCCTTCCCCGTAAATGCTTTTGGAGGAAGCTACTGTAATCTTCTTTATATTTTTTGATAGGGATTTTTCTTTTAGAAGTAATTCAAACATTGTTGCTGTACCACCTATATTTACATCAACGTATTTTCTCGCCTGCCAAAAACTCTGGCTAATTCCAACGGCGCCAGCCAGGTGTATAATATGATCAATTCCTTGAAGACCTTTAATCCAAGTTTTTCTTTGCCTTATGTCTCCTCTTATGTATTTAGCTTTCTTATTTTCATAAGTTGGCATTTTCCCTAAATGGACCTGCCTTTCGAGGTTATCAATTACATTAACATCGTAACCTGAATCTAACAAAGCATCAACTGTGTGGCTTCCTATGAAACCTAATCCTCCAGTAACTAAAACTCTTGTCATATCTCCGTGATCTGCAGATAACCATATAATTTATGCGCTAGATAACTCGAATCAATTCAGATCGATTTCTTATGCACTTAACAGTTAATAAGTCTGAAAAGTCATAATGACGAAGTTTCTTTAGAAATCAGAGAGATAAGGGTATTCACTACCTCTTTCCAGTCGTATTTTTTTGCAGTTTTAATAGCTTCATTTCGAAGTTCCTCTCTTATTGATTCATTTGAAAGGATAAAATTCAGCTTTTCCGTTAACTCATTATCGTCCCCAGGTTTCGTCAAAAGACAATTTTCCATGTCTTTTGTATATTCGACTGAACCACCATTAGAAGACATTATTATGCAACCACCGCATGCCATTGCTTCCAATGGTGGCATTGGTAAGGCTTCCTTTAATCCAGTATTGACAAAAATCGAGCGAGAATATAATTTAGCAAGATATTCGTCATTTTTAATCCAACCCAGAAATTCATATGGAAAGTCGATTGTTTCCCGATTAACTGCGGATTTACTCCCTGCAATTATAACTTTAAAATCATGTCTCAATTTCCATAGTCTATTAATAGCTTTTACAAAGACAGGAAAACCTTTTATATATTCTGTCCGTGCTATTGTGAAGATAATCTTCTCATTGCTAACTTCCCTAGGAAAAAACTCTGTATGATTTATGCCAAATCCTATGTAATTTAGTTTTACTCCAAACTTATGATCAAATTCTTCAACTAACCATTTACTATGCGTAAACTTTTGAATGTCGTTAAGATAAGTTTTAGTCGCCTCTTTCTTGTATAAGCGGTTGTTTTTGAACTCTGTTTCATCAGCCTGAACAAAATACATCATAGGAATGCCGGAATGTTTTGAAACATTAAATGTTGGATAAAAGCTCTGCCAGTTAGTTGCAATATAAATTGCAGGTTTATGGTACCTAGATATTGTAAATGGTTTAATGATAGATTGATTTAAGACGAAAATGGGATAAACCAAAGCATTCAGGTTATCACCGAACGATGTAATTGAATTAGCAAAACACAAAAGCTTGCTTGGTTCGATTCTATTTGCTCCAAAAAAATTATGATTTGAAGTCCCTTTTGAAATATAATTATAGTACCTATTTACTCCGAATGTCAAGATATTGCTATTAAATCCTGATTCAGAAAGTAGTTTCGATAATGTAAAGACATTCCTAGGACCACCTCCCAAAATTGGTTCCATTACAAAACTTATTTTTGTGTTCTCCATAATGCGACTCCTTAAATTCCCTGAGGTGTCTTGTCCTGTCCTCAGCTCGATTTTGATGTTACTCAAAACAGGGATATTAATTCAATGCATTAATGTAATGTTAACAATAATTTAGGCTGCATACGGTAACCCTACGAAAGTTTATAATGAAACAATAAGATTACTTAATCCGTAGTAACTCCGAAATTACAAAATGCAAAACGTCAAGAGGTTAAATTACTTCAATTGGTAGAAAATGTTTCATGATCGGATGAAATTAACGGAAAAGGAAGCTAGGGCGCTGGTTGCAATTGCCTTATTGAGTTACATCTTATTTTGGTCTTATGTAACAACAGCACAGTTTTTTGCAATGAATTCTGCAATTTGGGATCTTGGCTATTCAGTTCAGGTTTTAAATGGGATCATTTTTCATGCGACTTTCACAAATCTTCTTACTGAGTTTTCTCAGCAAGGAATTTCTTTAATATTAAGCCCTCTAACATTTCTTGATTCAATCCCTGCCATACTGATTCTCCAAAATATTGTCTTAGGTTTGCCAGCATATGTAATATTCGAAATTGCAAATGATAAAATTGAAAATAAGCTAATCTCTACGGGTATTGCTATAATTTATTTGCTATATTTCCCTTTGGCTGGAATTAGCTGGTTCGATTTTCATTTTGAAGCTTTTTTTATATTTTTATTTTTGACAGGATACTTGTTTCTTATAAAGAAACACAATAAATTAGCAGGAATATTTCTGCTACTGTCTGGGTTTGTAAGATTTCCCTATATGATTTTAGTAACAACGGCAATGTTTTCCATCGCCCTCCCAAATATCATAGAATCAGTTAAATATAGAAATTTTAGAATTCTTCGAGAACGTTATATTATTTATTATATTTTAATTGCGAGTATTATTATACTAGTTTTACAATATGCATTGTCCATTTCTATAAACCCAGGCCTAATAACAATTCATAATTCAGCCAATCATAATATTTTTTACAACTTAAAGGACAAACTTTTGGGAATTTTTTTCTTAAATTTACCTCTCTTATTTTTACCATTATTTTCAAAAAAATGGATCTTGCCCCAGCTCCCATTTTATGCTCTGGTCTTTGTTGCTAATAACTTTGCATACGAATATCCATACATGTTTTCATACTGGTATACTGACATGGTTATACCCTTCTTGTTCCTTGGTTTAATAGATACCTTGCAAAATATTCGAAATTTGGATAGGTTCAGTTCTCGTTATGCATGGAAGAAATATATAACGCATTTAGTGCATATCTTGAAGCTCTCAACTAAGCGCGTTTTCTTAATGCTTGTAATCTTTACTTTAGTTACAGTAGTCTATCTTCAGCCTTATGGCCCTCTAAATTCTTCAAGTTTTAACAACTTTAATTTGTGGGCAGATATAAAGGAAAACTCAACCGTCTATAGAACCGCCAACGAAATAGTCAACTTAATTCCCAAAAATCAGCCATATATTTTAGCACAAAATTCATTCGTTCAATTATTTCCGCGCCCAGCCGTCAAGAATATATTAGTTTCTCCATATAATATTGGCCCAAACGTTACAATGTCTGATATCTTAGACAATAAATTTCCTTTCGACGGAGGATCAGAATACGGATTTCTTCCTATAAATTATGTCCTAATAGATCTTAGTAACCTGCACACATTAACTGAACCTCCGACGTCTCCTGGCTACCCTACTATGATTCAAATGGCACAGATGCTTTATTCCTCGGGAAAATATGGAATACTAGCTGCCTCCAATGGTATATATCTTCTTAAACGTGACTATATGGGTCAACCTGTTATTGAGGGCGAATATTACCAGAAAATTAACTTACCGTCTGGTATATTTCTTTCAAGTGTTAGTGGAAATGAATACACTTCCGCTTTGACGCTAACATCAATTACTGTCGGACCCGGAACGTATGTTTTTATGACTAATATTACTCTCAAAGGAAGCTCCCGAGGAATAATAAATGAAATGTTCTCATATACCTCTTTAAATGTGACCAATAAAACATCAGTTCTGATTCCCGTCAAAACATTTGTTAATAAGACCAGCCAAATTTATGTGACCACTACGTTTAATAATTTCTCTGATTCAGTTTCATTAGAATATGAATTTCTAAATTATAACGGAACTATTAAGATTTCATCTATCTCATTGACCCAATTTAATCCGCCATTGTGATTTTAAATATATTAATAGAAGTGCTAGTCTAAACTCGTCCATAAAAATTACTGTAATTTTATAGCACGTATTGTTTCCATCTAGACTAATAAGTATGCTGTTTCGATGCACACAATATCTCCATAAGTCAGACCGGCCTTTTGGTTTTAGCCAACTAAAAAATACCTCCAGTTAGGTGCTTATCTTGCGATTCGGTTGAAAGTATCCTTAGGGTGACCAAACTTACGTCAAGCACCGGGCTCCATTATTTACCTCTTTGATCTTTGCCTGATCTGATTGATCAGGACAATGCCGTTGTATGCTACTTTCCTCTCACCAGGAGCAACATCATAGTTCCTGTTTCGGACATACCAGATATGCTCATACTGAATTAACCATGCTAGGATAAAAAATGCCAGCTCTATTTCCCATCTCAATTTATACGGTGATCTCTCCTTCTCCCTTTTTATTATTCCTTGCCTTCAGTTGAATGTTAGATTATCAGAAATAATGACTGTTATTCTGTTTGTATAAACGAGCGGTATTGCATGTGCATTCTCGATTTTATAAACATATATGCTGGATGAATGATAAACGGCATCCAATAGATTGTATTCATGATGTCTGACGGCATCTATCATTCGAAAGGCTATCATTCTGTCATAAATGGACGTTTTGGTCACCTTTCATTATAGAGCTTCAATTGAATCAATATCCTGTGCAACATCTGTTATATCGCCTTATTCAAATTCTTTTGTGCCATAACCACGTAAACTATCGGAATCCTTGTATTTCGTGGAGCTTGACCTTCTCTGCGCAGTGAAATACTTGAATGTCTTCACAATGGGTCCTTCAATCGCAGCATTCTTCCCATTGGATTCAATGAGATCAATGATACCTGTGTTGATATAGTGCCAGCATTCATAATGGCCTGCATGATAGGTTGCGAATGTATTGGATCTCGATAATTCCAACAATACTCATATGTTCCGGAAGATTGTTTAAGTATTTGTCTGAAGATCTATATGAATTGCCATAAATCTCCAAGATAACAAGGATCTTAACGATAATTCTGTCGGAGAATTTTCTCAATCTATTCTCAGGAACAATCTTATCCAGTCTACCCATGATCAGTGTGGTATGATTTGCCGCCGTATCCCATCAATATTATTGAGTAAATGGTACCTGAAAATTGTCAAAAAAACATGTCGATCTTTTGATAACCTAAATGAAAATGCGTGATTTTCAAGATATGTTTTTGTACTGGCCCCTTAAATGATTGCACAACATTTGCTTATGTCTCTATAAATATATTAGAACCATTATGGAAAGGGGGTTTGGGGGGAAACAATGTCTGAACGGAAACACTGGAAGGCAGGGAAT
>JAKBQK010000017.1 GCA_021835265.1 Thermoplasmata archaeon | reverse complement strand
CCGACTCCTTCCTTTGCACTTGACGTCCATTTAGGTGGTATGCCTGGCTTTCCAAACGCTTCCCCTGAATTCATCTTTCATTATCCTTCCCCATATTAAATATTGATCGCTTATGATCAAATATACTGGTTCATATCACTTTTATATATGATCTTAAGGACGTTTTCAATGCGTTCTTTAAGTTCCTCATTGCTGTCCGCAGTCAAACAGACATGACCCATCTTTCTCTTTTTTCTGACCTCTTTCTTTCTGTAATCGTAAACCCTTGTGTTTCCAAGTTTCAGAATATCATTCAACTGGGTGTCACTTAATGAGAGTCCAATAATGTTAACTATACCCGATGGAACATATGTTGAAGGCTGAGACACTGGAAGTCCCATTACACATCTAACATGCATCTCGAACTGCGAATAGCTTGAACCCATGAGTGTGTGGTGACCAGTATTATGAACCCTCGGTGCGTATTCATTTATTAGTGGACCATCCTTGGTAAGAAAGAACTCTATACCCATTACCCCAACATACTCTAGCTCTTTCAGGAGTCTGCTTGAAATTTCAATCGTTTGTGATCTTAATTCATTATTATTTATAGGGGAACTGTTCCATATAAGAATCCCACTTTTATTCAAATTATAGGAAGGCTCATAGAAGTAGAAGCTGCCGTTAATATCTCTTGCACAGATAATTGAAGCCTCACTGTCATACTCCACAAATTTTTCAACCACAAAAATTTCTTCAGAATCAACGGGAAAGTTGCTCATATCATAATAATAGTACTGTCCCTTTCCATCATATCCACCCTCTGACCTTTTAATCACGAACTTTTCCATGGGTTCTGCTAACTCAAGAGCTTTCTTTCCACCATGGGCTACCATGAATTCACCTACGGGAAAATTCCTAGATTTTAGGAATTCTTTCTCCAGATGCCTCTGCATTTTAAGTTCTACAGATTTTAATGATGGCCTTAACTTTCCCTCATGTTCTGCATATTCCAGGAGTTTCCTGTTTATATGTTCAAATTCAAAGGTGACAATATCACTTTCATCAACAAATTCTTTGTATTGATTCGAAGAATAGGACCTATCTGCAATTGAAACCGCAGGATCTGATTGACTTTCAGAATAAACATTGAATTTGATTGGCAGACCCCTGGATTCAAGAATCATCATTGTTCCAAGCTGTCCTGCACCTGCTATTCCTATGGTTTTATGGTAATCTTGTGTTTTCAACACTTTCCCTTTCCTTTTCCATGTAATTTCTCATCTTGAATGCAAGTTCAGGATACTTCAAAGATAGAATTCTTACAGCTAGAAGTGCAGCATTCTTAGAATTGTTGATCGCAACTGTCGCAACGGGAATTCCAGATGGCATCTGAACAATGGAAAGAAGTGAGTCAATTCCCTTGAGTGCCCTGGTCATCACCGGGACACCTATAACTGGCAGATTTGAAATTGCTGCCACCATTCCAGGGAGATGGGCAGAGCCTCCTGCACCTGCAATAATAACTTCAATACCTCTGGAACTGGCCTTCTCTGCAAATTCATACATCATCTTTGGAGTTCTGTGAGCTGACACAACCTTTGATTCACAATCAACCTGAAATGATCGCAAAACCTCACATGCATCCTTCATAACCTCATAGTCTGACTGACTGCCCATTATAACCGCAACCTTCGACAAATATTTCACCTCTTGAGCAATTTTATTCTGATATTACCCTATGTCTTATTACTTCAATATAATTTATAATTATTCATCAAAAATTCTTCCAAATCTCATAACTCTTGCTCTTTTCTAAAATGATTTTATTTAAGTTAGCACTCTCAGGAATACTGATATTATTAATTATTCTATATTTTGCTGGAAATTTTATTATAGTACGGATATTATTTTTCTGAAACATTTCTAAATCATCCATGAAAATTTTGAATTGTCTTCTCTGCTCTATTTTACGATCACTTGAAAAGATTCCACTGCTGTATTTTCTAAGATCCAAAAATATGAAGTCGTTTTTAGATAATTCCCTTCTAACGGTCCTGTAACTGCCTCGCTTTATAGCTGTTCTCTGGAGCATCCTGGAAAATTCAACTATCTCGGTTTCAGTTGGAAATTCCCGTTTTTTGTTACCTGGTGTCGTATCTTTAAAAATTCCGAATATTCCTGAATTTTTACTTCTCGTTGCGTTTAATATGTTTATCTGTAGGTAGATAGCTGCTTCTTCCATTGTTCCCTGGTTCATGATTTCCCTATACCTCTTTCTCAATGCCAGAAGTGCTCCTTTTGTTCTTCCTGTAACTGTTTTCCATGGCCTGATAAAACTCTTCCGGCGTAACTTTTACATACTCATATATGGATATGAGGCTATTATCAGGATCAGATAGTACTGGGAATGGTAGTTGTTTTTTTAGATTTAGATTTATGAATGTTTCCATTGAGCCGCAGATGGGTTCAATATAATGATTAATTTCCATGGGAAGCAATCTGCTAATATCTTCTGAGATTTCTTCAAATTCTTCCTCGTAAATAATCGCTTCAGTCAATATATTGGCATTTAATCATTGTATAAATGGAATGGTACTTTTATTCGAGCTTTTCCTTTAACAGTGATGTTATATAACCTTTTACCTGACTGAAATTCAGCTTGGGAGGCATTGGGGCTTCATCTGGATCTATGACCACATCAACTATTGTTGGTTCATCCCTGATGGAGAGGCTTTCCCTTATGGCAGGCTCCAGTTGATCATATTTTTCAACCCGGAAGGATTTTATTCCAATTGCCTCTCCAATACTTGCAAAATTTAGTGGGAAAAGATCTGTCCCAAAATTTGGGAACCCCATGACTTCCTCCTCAAATTTTATCATTCCAAGTTCAGAATTGTTGAAAACGAAGAGCTTCACCGGTCTCTTATATTTCTTTATTGTTACAAGTTCTGGCATTGACATTGCAAAGCTACCATCTCCTATAAGCCCTATAACCTGTGACTCTGATGAGAATGATGCTCCAACCGTTCCTGGAATACCAATGCCCATGCTTCCCAGCCATGAGGAATAGACAAATTTTCTTCCGGATGTTGTTCTGAAGTTCCTAACACCCCACACCGTAACATTTCCTGTATCCACTACAACTGTTGCATTTTTATCTGCATATCTTGAGATGATTGCTGGTACTGATTCTGGGTGGATGGAACCACTATCATAGTGTTCTTTCTTTTCCAGAGTATCAATCCACTCGGATTTTATTGATTCAATTGAACTGTAATATTTTTTAACCTTAGGATTAACCTCAATCTTATCGAGAAAAGTCTTTGTGTCACATATAATTCCTATATCAGATCTCCGCCTCTTGCCTATGGATATGGGGTCTGTGTCTACCTGTACTGTTACGAGATTTTCTGGTATGAACTGTACATATGGGTAAGATGTACCCAGCATTATAATAAGATCTGCTCCCTCAACTGCTTTCATTGACGGTTTTGTTCCAAGAAGACCAAGACTTCCTGCAACTCTCTTGTCCATGTCATCAACTATGCCCTTTCCATTTAGTGCATAAATTATGGGTGCCCCTATTTTCTCAGAGAAATCCATAATCTTATCACCGCATCCTCTCGCACCTTTTCCAATAAATAAAACAGGTTTTGAGGACTTTTCTATAATATTTTTAACCTTAGTAAGATCAGGATCGTATTGAACTGTTTCCGGTGACTGCTCCATGAGCTGTTCATTATACTGAGATTGTAACCTCATTATATCAGCAGGAAGTGTAAGGTGCGACACACCATGACGATATTTTGCCTCCCTGAATGCTCTTTTTGCTATTTCCTGTGCACTTGATGGATTAAGAACTTCGGTACTGTATACTGACACATCCTGAAAGATTGAACCCAGATTCACTTCCTGAAAGTAATCTGTCCCAATTAAATCAGTCTCCACCTGTCCAGTCAATGCGATCACTGAAGAATGATCCATTTTAGCATCGTATAGACCATTCAAAAGGTGAATCGATCCTGGCCCACTTGTTCCCATACAGGCTGTTACCTTGCCAGATATCTTTGACTCAAAGGAGGCAGCAAGGGCAGCCCCCTCTTCATGCCTCACCTGAATAAATTGAATCTTTCCATTCTTTCTTATTGCATCCATTACTGGATTTAAAGAGTCCCCCGGTATACCGTATATCCTTTCAACTCCGAGATTAAATAATGTATCGATTATGACTTCGGCTGTAGTTTTTCCCATAAATCTACATGTTAATTATTGTATATTAATTATGAGAAGAAAATTTTTACTAGCATTCATAATTTTTTTGTAATTTCTATACCTCTAAAAAATAATTAAATTCAAGATGCATACACTTTCTTTTACCGATTTATTCTCATTTAAACCCGCCACGGCTATCATAACAGATCTCAGAAAAGGATACTATGAAGAAAATATCAATACCATTTTAGCCCCCATATTCAATTCAGGGGATGATAATAGGTTTTTTAATTAAAATTAGTCGAATGCACCAAAATTCATTTTATTGATTTCAAAAACATTCATTGAAACGATTTGAAACTGCGATTACTTTCAATCATAATTGATTGTAGTACTATTAATCCAACCATGATCCTATAACCTTAATAATATATTTAATGTCTGGCAATTCTTCCATAACTATATTATTCAGTGCTTTGTTGAAATAATCTTCCTGTTTCTTGATTTCTTCAATGAATGACTCTTTATCAAAGGACATATTATAAACTTCAAGTTTTTTGTCTACCATCTCCCTGTTGAATTTAGTACCTTTCATTTTAATTAAAAAGAATAAGTCGTAAATATCTCTAGGTTTTTTCCTAGTATATATAGACCTTATTTTTTCTGAAGAAACCTCGTCCAGGGACATTCCGGATAATATCCTCACAGGTAGACTGTATTCGGGAAAATCAAATCTTAATGCAATTGGTTTATCTATTACTTTTTCCCTCTGGCTCATTTCAACATATACCGGTGTACTATCCAAATTTCCAGTATACAAAGGCCCTTGGATAATATCCTGTAAAATAGTGTAATAGTATTATTTTTAATAATTTTTAATTCATTGCTTATGCCCATGAGTGATATACTATGGCTTGTCAATTCTGGTATTTTGTCAATTAGTTTTCCGTCAACAGTAAAATCCAGATCCTCTGAAAACCTCCTTAGTCCGTGAAACAACCACAGGTATGTCCCACCCTTAAATACCAGCGGAAAATCTGCTAATGAATTTAATATTAATGTTTGCATAAACCTCTTTTATTCCTTCCATGGTCTTAATTTATGCAGTTTTGATAGTGATATTATTTCATCCTTCCTGATCATTTTAAAATCTCCTCAATTTTTGTTATTCCTTTTATTTTCATATTTTTTAAACTTACTAATAGTTCTGAAAAATCTATTTCTCTTTTATATTCTATTATATCAAATTTAGAAATTAATTTGAGGTATAAACCATCAAATAGAGCCTTATCAGGATTTGCGACGAATATAAAGCTTCCACCTTTATCATACCTTTTATATCCAAAAAATAATTCAGGCTTTATTTTGTGGTATATTATTCCTAACCTCTAATAATTATATGAATTAATCGTGTTTACACACTCAATATATTCTGGAATCTGATAGGTTATCTTATGGTATAGTAGTGCAGAATTTAATGATATATATGATGGAAAAACCAACTGAGAAGCTATAATAAAATCATCTTTATTGAATGATATTTTCCCATTTCTTAGTCTAACTGCAAGACCATTTTTAATCAGTCTGTTCATGTAAACTAGTGCAACACTTTTTTTCTTGTTAATAAGATTAGAAAGTTCCTGTGGATTAAATACGCAAACGCCTGAATTTAATGCCATATCACGAATTTTATACAGCGATAGCTCCTTTTTTGTCATATTCACATAATAATATTGTTGTACTGAAATGATACATTTACCTTCCTGTGCCTGTTGATCGGGACATGGCAAAAATATCAGACAGTAGTTAAATCAGAACGCTTAATAGGTTAAAAATCTAAATTAACTTTATCTGTTTCTATCAGAAACAGGGAATATTCTCATTGGCTCAAGTCTTAACCTGAGATTGTCAAAAATCCTTGTTCTGAGATTCTGGTCCCTTAGTTTTGGAAATTCAATCATGATTAGATAGGTATTCAATGTTGTTTCATCTACCAAAAATCTTTGATCTTTTTTCTCTATTCCCATACTTTCTGTTACTTCAAAAACGTTTTTCCTAAGTTCATCTGGCGTGACATGTTTTGGCACCTCATATCTTATGGCAAAGCTTCCGCTCTTAGGACCCAGTTGAAATGCCCCTAAAGCTACCACAGCATTGGGTACGTTTATTGTTTCCCCATCGTCTGCTAATATTTTTGTATAATTCATAGTAATATCAATAACCTTTCCCCTTATTCCCTGTACATATAACACATCCTTTGAGTAATATTTCTGAAAGAAAACTGCCAATTGAAGTCCCATTAGGGAGCTTGAACTGCTCCACGGAAATATCCACACATTATCACCAGGTTTGAAAGGTTTTGAGATTTCCATCATAATACCTCCCAGTATATTCCCTATAAGACTCTGACCGGCAAGTGCAATTAAAGCGGCAAGAAGTATGCTGCTTGTAAGTAAGGAATCAATATTAATGCCAAGTGCTGAGAGGATCACGACAAAAATTATGAAGTATGCAATGATATTTATCACATAGTTGATAAATACATATCGCAATGTGTTTCCTCTTATGGAGGATCGGAGTCTCATCATCTTCCTTATTTGAAATATGAGAACTAAGGCGATGGCTAGAGATATTATTACTTGTAAAATTGTACCGTACTTTGATAATTCATACCTTAAGTAAATAGGAAAAATCTCCACTGAATAGTAGGCTGCCAAATAGAATAATTGGGCTTTTTTTACAAGATATGGTAAATTTAATACTTCCAGTAAAAATCCCAATAGAAGGAAAAAAGAAAAGGAATACATCAGGTTTGTCTGGCTTTTCATGTTGAATTATCACTAGTCGGTTGTAGATACAATGCACTGAGACATTGGAACACAGATTGTTTGCTTTCCTGACTTATCCTGATTGTCAGTTTCTATTATATATACTGCCTGATCCACACCAACTAACCTGCCCTTCATATATAGCTCAGGCGTAAGACTCTCCTGGTACTGCCCTAGAATTAGGAATCTAACATTTTTTCCCACCAGGTCAATGACATTCATATTCGTTGATTCGTTTATGCTATAAAATCTATTCATTAAACTGTAAAATCAATAAAATAAAAAAATAAAAGATTATGGTGTTATGAGTGAAATTAAAAATATTACAAATCCTGCTATTACGAAATACTCTGTGTTTGTGAGGTTTTGTGCAATGAACTTATAGTAGACTCCTCCTATTTCTATCAGGAATAATCCCAGGAAGAATAGTGGATATCTCCATGCTGACTTCATGTATTTTCCCATTTGGATCACAACCTGAACAGGAGTATATTAATGCCAAGACCAGCGGCTACTCCCCTTATATATAGGTCAACCAGGAAGAATGAGGCAAGACTCATCCATGCAAATATCTCGTGATGATCGTTCAGCTTGGATATGCCGTTAAAGAATGATCTCCTTGCACTCTTCTTATTCACTGGACAGCTGTAGCAGTCTACATTTCCGCCTGTTACATGTCTGAAGAAGTGGCATGAGAATGTATATACTGTAACCAAAGCTGTGTTGATGATCAATAGGAGCGCACCAAGTGTGAATGTTCCCTTGTAGGCAAGGGCTACATAGATATCATAATAGAAGAATGGAAGAATTGCAACTGCAGTGTACCAGAAATATCTGTGAAGGTTCTCAAGCCTGAAAATATTTGTTTCACCTGAATATAATCTACCTCTCTTTTCACCAACCAGATCTGTTTTCTTTGATACATTCTTGAAATTTGAGACTTCACACGCCACTGGGTGTCTGAAAAGATGTCTGTGGTAATCTTTCCTGTAAGCGTAGCATGTAGCCCTGAATCCTGCCACCAGAGGAAGTACAAGGATTGTTGGTGAATAGAATGGATCTGTCAATCCCTGAACAGGCTTTGGTAATGCAAACTCAGTCATCAGGTATATGGCCAGCAGTGCCAGCAGTACGAATGACCAGAATCTCAATTCTCCGAACTCTCTTGGAAACCTTGTTATCTTTTCTAATTTTGTTTCATCCTTTGTGCTAAATGACATTTATTTCACCACCTTCTCCTTATGTCTTCTGTTCTTGATCAACATTGCTATTGGATCGTACTGCCTGTCTACGGCTCTTTCCTTTTCTTGAATGATTGCATTATCAGTTATTTTTATGTGCTCTGGACATACTTCAGTACAGCATTTAGTTATATTGCAATATCCCATTCCACCCTCTTCATTGAGCATCCGGGATCTATCCAGTCCATCCAGAGGATGCATATCCCATGAGGCCGCCTTTACAATGTGTCTTGGCCCAAAGTATGGTGTGAAATGTTCCCTGACAACGTGGCATACATCCATGCAGAGAAAACACTCTATACATCTTTTAAATTCCTTGGACCTTTCCACATCTTTAGGATTAATTCTCCATGGTTTTTCAAGACCTTCCTTTGGTGTAAACATTGGAATCTTTCTTGCAATTTCCCAGTTCTTTGAGACATCCGTAACAAGATCCTTTATCAATGGAAATGCTGCCATTGGCGCAACGGTGATGTTTTTTCCAACTTCATCAACTCTGGTCTTGCACATCAAGGAAGGCCTTCCATTTATCTCTGCAGAGCATGAACCGCATTTACCTGCCTTGCAGTTCCATCTTATTGAAATGGTTGGGTCTATTTTCTCCTCAACATACCTTACTGTATCAAGAACAACCATTCCATCAACATAAGGAACCTTGTATTCTACAAACTTCCCTTCCTTTTCTGTTTCAGGATCGAACCTGAATACTTTCACGCTTATATCATCGCTCATTCATACACCTCTGGCTTTACATATGCCTTATATTCCTCTGGCATTTCTGCCGCCGGTTTAACCTCAAAATTCATGTTTCCCTGTTCATCCATGTATGTTATTATATTGGCTTTCCATGCTGGGTCTTTCTTAGGAAAGTCTGATCTCGCATGGGCACCCCTGCTTTCCTTCCTCATGGAAGCGCATGTTGCAATTGCCTCGCAGGAGACCAACATATTGCCAAGTTCGAGACAACCCAGTAATCCATGGTTGTATCTAACTCCACCCTTTGTACCAACTTCCTTGAATTCTTCCTTTAAATCCTTGATTATCTTGATTGCCTTCTGCAGATGTTCCTCATCCCTCATTATACCTACATTTTCACTCATACATGTTGTAAGTCTGTCTATGAGATCGTATGGGTTCTTCCCATCTTCCTTAAAGAAGTGCATTACATAAGCTCTAATTTTTTCAATTTCCTCCTCAGGTATATCCTCGAATTTTGAGCTTCGTGCATAATTAACTGCTGAATCTCCTGCCCTTTTACCGAAAACGAGAATATCTGCAAGAGAGTTGCCTCCCAGTCTGTTGGCTCCGTGGAGACCTGATGCTACCTCTCCCGCAGCAAAAAGATTTTCAAGGTTTGTTCTTTCTGTTTCTGCATCAACTTCAATTCCACCCATCATATAATGGACAGTTGGTGCAACTTCCATCTTTTCCTTTGTTATATCTACACCAGCAAACTCAAGAAACTGCTGATACATGGCTGGAAGTTTGTGCTTGATAAAGTCTGCACCTTTTTGAGATATGTCAAGATAAACACCTCCATGTTCTGTTCCCCTACCTTCCATTATTTCTTTGTAATTTGCTCTTGCAACAACATCTCTAGCATCAAGTTCTTTCTTTTGTGGAGAATATTTCAGCATATATCTCTCACCCTTTGAATTCAGTAAAATCCCCCCTTCTCCTCTTACTCCTTCCGTCACAAGAAGACCTTTTACTCCAGGTGGGTATACCATTCCTGTTGGGTGGAACTGTATCATTTCCATGTCTCTGAGGATTACTCCAGCCCTGTATGCCATACCAATACCATCACCTGTTGATTCCCATGAGTTGGATGTTACCTTATAAACTCTTCCGGAACCACCAGTTGCTATGACTACTGATTTTGCCCTGAATACAAATGTCTTACCAGTATTCATCTTTATTCCGTATGCTCCTATGATCTTGTTATCCTTCCTTATAAGGTCCACAATATACATTTCATCGTAGAACGGAATATTTCTGTGCAGTACCTGATCTTCCAATGTCTTTATGAGTTCTAATCCTGTTCTATCACCAATATGTGCCAGTCTTCTGTATGTGTGAGCTCCAAATGCCCTCTGCATTATCCTGCCATCAGGTGTCCTGTCGAAAAGTGCTCCATATCTTTCCAGTTCGAGAACCCTGTCAGGTGCCTCTTTTCCCAAAATTTCGGCCATTTTCCAGTTAGATATGTATACTCCTTCCTCTATTATATCACCATAGTGAACCATCCAGTTATCCTTCGGATCCACGTTTCCCAGAGCACAGGCAATTCCACCTTCAGCCATAACGGTGTGAGCCTTGCCAAGAAGTGATTTTGTAACCATTACAGGCTTCAAACCTGCATCATTTACGGAGATAGCTGCCCTCATTCCTGCGCCGCCGGCACCGATAATAAGAACATCTGCCTCGACGGTTTCAACCTCATTGTTCATTAAATTTCACCTAAACCTTATGTGTATTATTTCATCGGTATAAATTTTTTATAATTTCTAAATACTTATATAGTGCTTTTGCGAGTAATTTAGAGTTTTTATGTGATAAAAATTACTATTAGATTGAAATCATAAGTTAGTTT
>JAKBQK010000179.1 GCA_021835265.1 Thermoplasmata archaeon | reverse complement strand
GCTGAAGACTCAACTGCTCATTTTCAGGATAGCGTAAATGGGACATTTGGTAGTTATTTTTTAGATAACTTTACCAGAGATACCACCCTAAATAAGTCCCTGTGGGTTATAAATGGAAATGCACTTTTCAATGCAGAAACCAATTTTCCAGTTTCGCCTGTCAATAGAAAGGATACTGTCGTTACGCCAAACTTGACATTTTCAAGCACATCTGGAATGGGGATGTTAGGCGTTGATACGTGCTTTGAAGCCACCGGTATCCAATCAACATCATCGTATTCATATTCATTTACTGCAGAAGCCAGCGTGTATGCAACAGAAGCGCACGCAAATGCATTTGCTTTTGGAATAACAAACCTGAATGCAACCAAGGGCATTGCAATCTTTGGTAATGTAAACTCAACAAATCAAGGATACTATGGATTACAGATAGCCAGTCCAGAATTTAACGGTTCAGGATGGAACTGGCAGCCAAAACCACTTCTGCCAAATCCAGCGATGTACGAAATCTATGTCCTTAGTATCACAGTGGACCTTGAGGGCTATGCAACTGTTGGTGTTGGAATTAATGGCATATTTGGTCCTTCCTTTACCATGTACATTGGATCGGCAAGTTATTATCTCTTTCTAGGCCAGTATGAAGGATACCCAAACAATGGGCTTGGACCAAACCAGGCCTATTGGCAATGGGCAGGAGTCTCATATTCAAATGCATCTGCCTCATTATATAACGTGAATTTTCATGTAAATAATGTGCCTAGCGGGTTTCTCTGGGGAGTTACATTAGGTAATACAACAAAATATGAAAACACTCAATGCATCTCTATTCAGGTTAAGAATGGTATTTACACTTACACTTTATCGCAGGTGTCTGGATATATGGTTTCCCCATTGTCAGGATCAGTTAGTGTAAATAAAAGCAACGTCGTGATCCAGGTGTACTATGTTAAGGGTGATCCGCCATCTGAAGTATTCGTCTCTGCTTATGCTTTGACGATTATGATGGCTGTACTGGCTTCCACAGTGGTTGCTATAGGAGTTACATATATATTTTTGAGAAAAAAGAGAGGCGCTTAAAAAGACTATTTCACGTACCGGGCAAGCAAAAGACTTCATCTACCTACTTCACTATTATAATGTATGGGCTAAATGCCAAGTGACTCTGGCTACAATTTCAAAATGCTTGAATTTTAATAAATAAAGCTAAATATAGAAAAAATAGTTTACATTGGTTTTCTGAATATTTTGTTTTTAATCTAAGGATTTGTTATATATCTAATTGCCTTGACGTTTCGATGTTGTGGAAGTATAACTTTCCACGTTTACCGAGGTTGCTGATTGTTTTTGTAATAGTGGGATTTATAATCAGATTTCTGCTCTCAATTTATTCTTCAGACCCAGATATGGTAGCTTTTGCTTCGAGTAGCGTTTCAATGCTTTATGGAAATGGTCCCTATACTTTTTTGATAGTTTATCCCCCAGGATGGATTTATTTTCTTAATATAATCGGGCATATTACACAGTTTTTTGTTCCAAGCAACTCAATCCTTGTGTCAAACGAGGCGGTAGTGAAAATATTCCTGAATATTAATTTCGATAGCTCTTGGCTCGCTGTTCCTGCTTACTCAATTGTTGAAAAATCAACATTATGGATGTTTGACTTTCTCACTGCTGTTCTACTTTACATAATTACTTCTCGAATAACAGGGAGCCAGAAGAACGCAATGCTTGCGTTTGGGATATGGTTCTTGAATCCGCTGGTTATTGTGGAAAGCTCAATTCATGGGGCATTTGATATAATTCCCATATTTTTTACCCTTCTTGCGTTATTCTTTATCGACTCGAAGAAGGATTTTTTTGCCGGGCTTTCTCTTGGTATTGGATTCATGGTAAAGTTATTTCCAATTTACTTCCTTCTTCTTATAATACCATTGATCTTCAGAAAAAACTCTTTCAATATTTCCTCTTCCCTCAAGGAATCTTTTATCTTTGTTTTGGGAATAATAATTTCAGCCATCTTGATCATATTTCCATCGTTTCTTACGCTTAATTATGCTAATTTTATCACGATTGTACTGACCGGGAGGGGACTAGGCGCAGACCTCAGTGGATTCAATCTCTGGAGTGTGATAAATTTACCATTTTTATCTTCTGTCAAGGCAGTACTAGAGGTATATTTTTCAACAGTCCAGACAATTTTGTTTTACCTCATTACAGCCCTGCTTTTTGTTTTAGCATTATTAATTGGAAAATACGGAAATGAAAACGTTTTCACGCTTCGGAATATCTTTGTGTTTTTAATCTTCGGTATGCTGATTACATATATGAGTACCCAGACCCAGCCTCAATACATATTGTGGTTTCTTCCGTTCCTTGCAATGCTTGTTGCATCTTTTGGAACGCTTAGGATCTCTTATGCAATCGTATCCATTGCAACAACTCTGGGCTATGTATTATTTATAGCAGGCCCATTATTCTTTTTCGAACCGCTGTTCATTTTTACCAAGATCCCCTCGATTGCGTATATGAGAAGTAATATTCTTTATTGGTACAAGTTTTCAGGGCTGTATGGCATTTTAATGAATATAGTTGTGTTTGCCTTTGAGTTATTTTTTGTTTTTAAGTTTATCAAGGTTTTGAGGTCTAAGGAAAAAGGAGTTGTGAATTAGCTTGGATTCAGTTAGGTTTTTTAAATATGTAATTGTCGTATTTCTTGTGTTGATGCTTTTGTCAGAAGCTCTTCTTTATATTCCAGCTATTAGCGAGCATATCTCATCTGAAGCTAAAATTGAATTTACAGGGAACAACGTGAGTGTAGATCAGAAAATAATCTCGACGTTCCCAGCAACACTTGGAATCTCTTATTATATAACTAATAGAAGCACTAATTTGTCGAAAATTTATTTCTATTTTGACCAGAATTACCCTTCTTCAGACTCAACTTTAGGTAACTGGTATGGATTGAGTCAACACATTAAGAGCGTTTTAGAACAGAGGAAAATGGATTCGCAAGTGGTCTTGCTTAATGCAACACAGCTTTCCTCTTTCCTTAGGACCTCCAATACCACCAACTTTACATTGATAATTGCTTCAGGTGTACTCCCAAGTACCGTGTTCAGCCAGAATCTGAATCTGATAAGCCCTTGGATAAAAAATGGTGGAACACTTGTGTGGATTGGAAACAAGATAGGATATCTATCTGCTTCCAGTATACCAACTGCCAGCGGAAACGAACTTACCTGCCTGGGTGAAAATGGTACCAACATGATAATTAATAAGACCATTTTTGGTGGCACAGGTTACTATTATGACACTCCTTCGGCGAGTTCCAGTGCTTTCGGCGTAAATTATACTTATGCTTTGCCAGGAGACGGAGTAAACCTTACTCTGCTCAATGGATTAGGCGGGGTTGCATTGGGCAACCAGCGAAATGGATATACAAATGTTGCCTCCATTCCGGATGGAATGGGGAGAATTGTATACTTTTCCGGGCCGTTGCTGAGCGACACTTTGGTTTCAATATCGATTGTAAACATCCTTCAGAGCAATGTCATGCATTTAGCTCTTCTTCTTAAGCAACTCGTGTTGAATCTAAACAAGAATGTGTATCTTTCATTGAACAATAGCTTTTCAATAGATGCAACGTTGGGTAAACCTGATGCTTATTTTTGTGTATTTCTGGACCAGACAAATTACCTCGGGACTTTTTCAAAATTATATTTTGTTGATCTGCAGTGACTTGATGCAACAAAGGTAAAATTTAGTTATGTCACGCAATCACATCGCGCATATGAACGCAAAAAATGTAATACCAACTTCGATTTACCAGCGGTGCTGGGACCTCCATTTATATCAGTAATAATAATAGCGCACGATAGAAGAGAATACCTGATTACCTCGATGGAATCAGCTTTAAAGCAAACCCTTTCTAAGGAGGCTTACGAAGTTATTGTGGTCAAGAACTTCAGTGATACCGCCATTGACTCATATATCAGTAGGAATCGCATATTATCGATTTTAACAAATGAAACAGCTATTGGTTCAAAGATCTCTTTGGCCTTGAATAAAGCAAGCGGTAAAATTGTTTCATTTCTGGAAGACGATGATGCCTTTGAGGCAAACAAGCTTGAGGTGATCTACTCAAAGTTTAGGGAGGACCCATTATTAATGTATCTGCACAACTCTTTCATTACAGTGGATAAGAAAGGCATGATGATTTCAAGAATACCTGTATTTATGAGAGCTTCGAAGGGAGAAGAAACGCTTGATCTCAGAAGGGATACTTTCAAGTCCATGAATAAGGTCTACAAATTCGGAGTTCATTTCAATCTTAGTTCTATTTCCATTCAAAAAGATGCAATAAATAGTTCATTACTCGTTGGGCGGTATAACTTGGACATCATATTCTTTTACCTTATCGGATCTGCTTCTGGGTACGTTGGATACACTAGCCTAATACTGACAAGATACCGAGTGCACCAGAGCGTCTCAAAAGTTATTAACGGTGATATGGAGTTCTTTCTTAAGTCTAAGATTGAATTCTACAGACTGCTATTCGAATCGTTATCGTATGTGTACAGTATAATCAAAGGAAAATTGCTTTCCGATTATTGTTATTGTGATATGACTGAGCAGGAGCTTATTTTAGGAATTCTTGGAATAAACAGTGGAAGGAAAGACCTCCTGACAAAGGTACATAGAACATTCAGATGCCTAATGCTGTACAAGGGGCGAAAGTTAGTTTATAATGTAATTCTCTCTCTTTTGGGTATTCTTAGCATGATATCCAGAAAAGTGTCTATTTTTGTACTGTACGCAGTTTCAAAGACTACATAAATAACCTGTTTAATCAAAAGCCAGGTTCCCAAAAACCTGACGTGTGTATCTGACTATAAAGTTAAAAGATGTTTGCTTGTAAGCAGAAAGATTAAGGTATCAATTTTTCATTACCATCCTGCTTAGTTGAAGCAAAATACAACAGCATTGATGGATAATATGAAAGATGAAAAGAAAAATCTAATTTTGTTCTATCACAAGAACCATTGTGACCCTTTCAACGGTACCTCTGTTTACATAAATTTCTTGATACGCAAACTTTCCGATAAGTACAGCATTACAGCAATTGAACCTGAAAATAGAGCAACAGATAGTAACAAGGTGAACGGTTTTACAGCACACTACTTTTTCAGTTTGCTGAGAAATGTCTACTCGAGACAACTCAAGTGGCTTATTGATATCTTGAGGGGCAGGCACTTGACGCCTCCAGGTAATACCATTTTAATGGTGGAAGATGTTTATTCTGCACCTATTCCATTGATTGTGTCCAAACTGAAAGGCTACAGTATGGTATATCGTGTGGCTGATTTTGGTAAACAATACTCCAGAAGACTCTTCAGTAAACATAAAGTAGATGCCTTTATTTACGGCATCTTCAGAAACATACTGGAAAGAGAATTGGTAAAGAATTCGACATTGATAATCTGCCCATCTGAGAATTTGAGAAATTTGGTTATTGAAAGTTACCCTTACGCAAAAGACAAGATCATCGAGGTGCCCTACTCAGATAAAGAGTATTTGAAGTCACAAAATATACTAATTGAAGAGCAATCAAGAGAGTCAAGCCAAAAACAAATTAATTTATTGTTTTTAGGGGACTGCAGATATCCACCTAATTATGAGGCGGCAAAATTTATACTTGAACATGTTGTGCCAGCGTTAGAGGATTTGAAGAATTACTTTACGCTTTCCATAGCTGGTCCAAACTCGGATAAACTGCTTTACTCTAGTAGTCCAAATGTCAGGATACTTGGTAAGGTTGCAGACAAGGAACTACTTCTGAATTCAGCCCATATAGGTCTAGCCCCCCTTCAAACACCTGGAGGCCTAAGCATGAAGGTTGTAGATTATCTGACTCATGGTCTGCATGTTGTCGCTACGCCTGACGCTGCATTCGGCATAGTTCCTAACGGCCAACTTCGTGTCGCAGATTATTCAAGCTTCTCTAATATCCTCCGTGATCAGATAAAAAAGGAGTTGAATAATGGTCATGAGTATCATGTCATCTGCAAAGAAGTTGCGGATGTATATATGACAGATATATGGACCCAAAAACTGTTGGAAAAGATGACCAAACTTGGTGATATTAGGAATAATTAGGTTTTAAACATACTCTATCATTTACCCTAAATTATATCACGTATAACAAGGTGCAGTCTGTGAAACGTGGATTTCTGGTATTTGAGCCGAGGTAATATTTTGGCTAAACTGAATGAAAATGTAAATTTTAGCAAAATATTTGTCAATGGTGAAGTTGGCCAACAGGTTGCTCCCTGTCGACAACTCTTGACGGGAGTGAAAGAAAATTTCAGGCATAGAGCTGGAAAAGCCAAAACCGATGCCTCCAACCCACACAGAAGAGAAATTTAAAAAATTATTATTCAAAATCGCTTTATACACTCCAGGGTTTAAAGAAAATTGGCTAGTAAGGAGCACCTTTCCTGAACTGTTTGTTATGTCAACAATCGAGCGGTAAATAGAATTAGACACGCTTGATAGCAATTTGCCATTAATTGTAGTACAATATGGACTGTACAAAAGCGGAAAACCAGTATAGCCTCTTTCCAAAACATAAAAAGGACCTACCTCACCCAATATACCGTAATATCCAGAAGCGAGGAACTGGTCAGTGAGATTAGCCATATCCGGAAAGCCATTTACAAGGCTTTGCG
The DNA here is from genome assembly GCA_021835265.1 of Thermoplasmata archaeon. Next base: position 4,198 of record JAKBQK010000179.1, on the reverse strand, counting down.
TGAACTGTTGAGTTGAAGCCACATCTCCAAGGACATAGTCTATAGGCGTAAAATCGCTAAAAGAGCCATACCTCCATGGAAATGAATTGTTGGAAAATTGACTTGGCGATAGGTTTGGACCGATAAAACCGGGCATCCGAAGATTGTTTCCAGATGGACCTGGAAGGAACTGCGGTAAGTTATTCTGAAGTAAAACATATGGACAGCTACGAGGAATGAGTGAACTGATTGAGTTGAATTCAATCAACTCTTGGTTATAATGTGTAACGGAAGCAACATTTATTCCCTCCTTGTTTAGAAGATTAATGGGCCCGACAGCCTGAAAGATTGCGGTAGAAAAGATACATGCAGCTAACAATGCAACTGCCGCTTTATGAATACTAAAACTTTTTAAGTCTCGTGGTCCCGTATTTTTTTTCCTATATGCATGGAAGTTTTTAACGCGATTCAGGATGTACCTAAACCTATCGGGACTGCTCATCACATCTATTAAGCCTAGAAACACAAAAGAGATAAAGGATGCCGAGTATTGTAACTCGAAAAGATAAGGAAACTCATACACAGGGTTGTTAGCAAAGAACATTAAAATTAGATAAGGAAGCATAAACACCATCCATCTTTTTGACAAGAGAGGAATGAAAAGTACTGGTGCAAATATTACACCGATAGTAATTAGTTTAACCGGGAGATTGTAAAATGGATCAATCGTGCTAGTTGCATGTGTCGATATAGCGCCATTTTTGAGCAAAAAGTACGAAGACCCAAGAATTGCTGAGTAGAGAATGATGTTAAATAAAGCGATCCAGGAAAATTTTACATTTGCTTTCTCTTTTCGGTCTAGTACAAATGCTAAAATCCAAAAAAGAAAGGGGAAAATGGCATAGGGAAATCTCACTATCCCTGAAATCAGAAACAAAATCGATGAACACCAATATTTGTTCTTTAAGTAGCATAGATAGGCAAACAAGAAAAATGTTATGAAAAGGGATTGAAAATGAAAATCAAACCAGCTTAGGCTAGATAAAGGGAAATAAAAAAGATAAGCTAGACCAAGTAACAAGGAATTACGATAACCTATTCCTCGACTGGAAGAAATATAGAAGATTGCAATGGAACCCAATCCAATTATTATAGATTGAAAGGCGAGAAGTGGTATATACCCCAGATATTGAAGTGGAGAGAGTATAAATGAGATACCCTGATAATCAAACTGGTATAGTAAATGACCCAAGGTCCATGTTGTATGAGTTATATTCCAAAGGCTCTGCAATGATACCCCCAAATCAAAAATGGTCGCCTGAAAATGAAGAAACTTTTCTGCAGATAGAAATGCCCAATAAAGACTAAAAATAGTTACTGCAACAATTAAGTGCCAGAATTTTAGTCGGTTCGAATCTTTGGAATTAGATGAAAATGTATTTTCCTTAGCATTTCTATCTCCACTTGGAGATTCGGCACCGGTTTGTTGAATCATATCAGTATTCCCTACTTTTTTTGATATCTGTAAGTCCTGTAGATTCTATATAAGTTTATCACACTTAATGGACTCATCATAGTTCCCAAAGTAAGTAATGTCATCATCAGATAATTATAGAATCTAAAAATATGAATCTGTCTGAACAGTCTCAAAAGAAGACTTGTTTTCTCCATAATGTTTCTAGAAGGCTTGAGATTGGTAGATAGAAGATTGTTGTAATCCATAAGAAAACTTGCCAATGCCTTTGCATTAACGTCAACAAAATTCTCCGACATTACTTCATAGTCTGCCTTCCATTTCTTTCTTATCTCAAGATTCCCTGCCTGAAATTCATTATACTCGCCATATTGAATGCTCTGGCTTAAGTGGAGCCTATACTTTGTTAACTTTTCTGGAATATGTATACCTTTGCATTTAGAATTAATCATGCAAAGTACAAGGAAAGTATCAGGGGCTGCCTTTATTTTCTTTAGCGAATCCAGATAGGATGTGCCCAGTTCTTTTTTGATGGCCATGCAGGAACTGTAAACGATGTCGGTTGGCTTTATCCCTTCCTTTTGACATGTTGTAAGAAATGCAGATCCGGGATTGAATTCAACTAGCTTTGAGGTTACCTGATGATAGGTTATAGGAGAGCCATTTTCATTTATGCTGGACATAGAATTATGAAGAAAACATAAATCCTTGTCTTTTAAGAAGTAGCCAACAATTGTCTCGAGCTTGGTTGGCTCAAAAAGATCGTCGTCTTCTAGAAATGCGATTATGTCTCCCTTAGCAAGAGATATACCCACTGCCATCTTATGACCTGTTTCTTCAGCTTCTGTGTAGAAATTGGAATACTTGCTGGATTCGAGGAAAGTATCGATTTTTGGATCCCTGAAATTCTTGACAACTATCACTTCGAACATATCCCTTGACAAGGTCTGATTGGAAACAGACATCAGTGCCTGTAAAATGTATTCTTTTCTATTATGTGCTATCACGATAACTGAGACTTTAGGCTGAATGTAGGACAACTCGTTCAGTAACTAAAATGCCATAAATAACCTTCACTTGCATGGAATTAAGGCGATTGCTTGAAGTATCTCGTGGAATGCAGCATTTTGTTAAAGTTATATTTCGGGTTTCATTGTTAACGACTTTGATTAGCAGGATGGTTGAATCAGCCCATCAATTAATCTATCAATACTTTTTCTCTTTCTATCCTATAACTGTTCATTTTATACAGACAATTAAAGAAAAAAAATAATGCTGGCTATTTTTCGAAACAATATTTGTTGTTTTTATCCTTCGCTTAAAAAAAATCGAAAGTACACTGTATTAAGAACAAACAATACATCAAACTGAGATCTTGTTGCAACTGTCATGAATATAAATAATCACGCACATGAATTTAAGGAGTGTATTTCTTGAAATACATAAGAAGGTGGAAGGAAGGTGGAGGAATCTAGAGCTTGAAATATTACCTAGAAACAATTGAGACAGGGTTAAAAAAGCCAGTATTAATGAGTATAGGCACCCAATTTATGTGAATGAGCACTCTAAGATAAGAAATGAGCTTTTGGAATCTCTTCATGAATCTGGTATTTTAAAGCGTTGAGTGATGAGGGACTTGGTATTTAGGAATATCGACAAAGTGAAAAAAGCAGTTTTGAGTGAGATGGATTTTGCAGACAATATTTAAGAAATAACTCTTCTTAATCAACTCATTCAATTCAAACAGCTCAAAAAAACAATTGTGGTTTAGAGACCTAATGAAATAGAATCAACGTTGGGTAATGATAAATACTTCAATTTAATCGTCAATATATGTTGAGATGTCCGGCTTGCCTCAATCTTGATTTTTCCAGCTATGACCATCTTTCTAATCACTTTCTTGAAATGGAAAAAATAAGCAATCCTGAACACATAATGTGGCTCAACAGGTACATTTCAACGAAAAAAATCTCGCAAACTGAACTTATGAAACTGCTAGAAGAATTTTTTAGATCCCATAAAGTAAAGCAATGGGTCATATCCATGATGATTAAAAAATTCTTTGGTGAAACCCCTCACCCATTCATTAGGGCGATGCAGCACCCTACAAAGAAAGTGTTGCTGGGATATGCATATGAACATCATCACTTTCTGAAACAGTGGGTAAGAAGCTGTTCCTTTATCATAGGAAATACAGAGAATGAAGACGTACAGTTCTTTGAAATAGAGAACATACTCTCTGAATGGTATGGCATTCCTGGCAAACAGAAGGCGCATCATGAGCTCTTATTAAGAATGGGAGAATCATATGGAGCCACTCGAGCAGATATTTACAATACATCACCACTGAAGGCAACAAAACGTGCAATTTCCTTCTGGGATTATGTGTCTAGGACCTTCCCTTTTTATGAAGGTATGACCGCGATGCATTCTCTTGAACTAATTGCAAACAGGAACCTTAGAACTTACGGAGCAAGTATTGGATACTTCGATCCACAAATTTTGAAAGATGGTTCGATTAGTAAGGAAGCAGTCGAGTTTCTAAGAGAAGGTTATTCCGCAGACGTTTCCCATTCGGAGACTGCTCTTGACCTGATTGATAAATATGCTGATACCGCGGATAAGAAGCAGAACTGTATGGCAGTTGCCCTCAAATCAATGGATGAATTCTCGGATTACTTGATGGCCAGATTAGAAAGAGGTGAATTACTTGAAAACAAACAACACTGATGGATGCGGTCTTTG
>JAKBQK010000047.1 GCA_021835265.1 Thermoplasmata archaeon | reverse complement strand
GGTTATTGCCGCAATCTCATCTTCTGTTTGAACTACTACAATTCCGCCTTCTTTTAGTTTAGCTGCTTCTGTATCTATCCACTTTATGTAGTTGTGCTCTTCCATTATGGTGCTTTCATCACTGGCCGGGGTTATTGGGTAATAGGTTTGCAATCTGAGGCCCCCCATCATCTTTCCTATGGCTGCCCCATCATTGCCGGTTAGCATGAATCTCTTTGGGTGTTCCAGATCTGGTAGAGTTTCGCCTGCAAGCTTGTTTTCACTGCAATAGTCATATGCTGCCTTTACTACAGCTATGTTTTCCTCTATTATGCTGTCCTTTCCTGCGAAGACAATTTTAATGCTATCGTTCATGTGTTTTATATTAACTCCAGAAATAGCAAGTGTCAGGGCAGCTCCAAGTGTGTTGAAGTATCTGGATGGAACTCCACCTGATATGGCTTTCTGAACAACTGAATTAAACGGCACTGGAATTGGAATTGCTCCTCTTGACTTCATCCATGATATCGCACCTGCAATTGTGTTGGGGAAATTGTCATCTGTTAGTGTTTCCTGGATTTTCTTTGCTGTATCTCTCATTATCATCCTTGCCTGAGAGAGTTCTGCTTTTTCTATTGCATTGTCATAGATAATTTTCGTTCCCTGTCCTACGTCTTCAAGATGCTCAAAAATGCTATCTGGATCAAGAGCAACCAGGAAATCTACAGGATATTTCAGTGATCGTGGCCTTTCGGCCTTTATTCTGACGTGGGTATAACTGTGCCTTCCCTTGATGTTTGAGTGGTATTCTCTCACACCAAAAACATAATAACCTGACTGTGCGAAGGCCCTGCTTATCATATTGGAGGATGTATCTATACCGCCACCCTGAGGGCCACCAACTGTTATGTTGATGTCAACTTTTGTCATCTGTATAGGTATTGATTCTTAATTAAAATAGTTAATTAGAGTAGTTATGAAATATGGTTTTCAGGATTTTTTTTATTGTTAAGGATATAATTGTATCATTCATAAATTAATTATTCATTGATATGATAGGGGTTTTCATGCTTATTGTTACAGGCATGCCCGGATCAGGGAAGGATGAATTTATAAAAGTTGCCAAAAGTATGGGATGGAAAGATTATCATATGGGTGATGTGGTAAGAAAATATGCAAAGATGAATAACATAGGCAACACAGATAAGGAAATTGGAACCTTTGCAAACTCTGAACGAGAACTTCATGGGAAAGATATTTGGGCTGTCCGTCTTTCGGAAGACATTAAAGATGATAGGAAGGTCATTGTTGATGGACTAAGAAACATGGAGGAATTTGATTATTTCAAAACAAGATTTCCAGATCTTGTCTTAATTGGAATTCATACTGATAGAGAGGAAAGGCTTAAAAGGATACAGAAAAGAGGAAGACCCGATGATGCCAAGGTTCTTGATCAACTCGTAAGCAGAGATGATAGAGAGTTGTCTTGGGGTATTGGAAATGCAATTTCTCTTGCAGAGTACATGATTGTGAACGATTCAACACTTGAGGAATTTAAAGAGAATGCCAGAAAGCTTCTACTTAGGATCGAAAATGAAAGATTTAAGTGATTAAAGTCTTCTTGCATAATCAGAGATCGCACCAAAAAATATTTTTCCCACTGGGACGCTGTTCTCTCTTTTTCCCTTAGTTGAAAGCTGGTACCTGTAAAACATTCTTTCTGGATGTGGCATCAGACCAAGCACGTTATCATAATGTCCTGATATGCCGGCAATATTATCAGGAGAACCATTTGGATTCCATGGATAGCCTGAAATTTTCCCTTCAGGATCTACGTAGGTGAATATTGCCCTGCCATTTTCAACGTATTCCTTTTCAACGGATTCTGATGTGAATCTTATCCTTCCTTCCTTATGAGCGACTGGAATTTCAAATACCTGATCCCTTGGGATTTTCCCATCAAAAATCTTATTTCGTCCCGAATACTTCACCAGTACTGTTCTGCATTCAAACTTCCCACTTTCGTTAACGTCCAGGGCAAGTTCTCTCTTATCCATATCTGAAGAGGTTAGACCCATTTCTGATAACACCTGGAATCCATTACATGTGCCCAGTACGGGCTTACCCTGTTCTATCATTCCTTCTATTTTTTTACCAGCGGCTGTCTTCAATCTGATTGCAAAAATAATACCAGCCCTTACATAGTCTCCTGCTGAAAAACCACCTGGTATGAACAAAATCTGAAAATCTTCCAGATCAACTTTATTTTTTTCTATTTCGTGAATATGCACGTAACTGGGGTCAAGATTTGATTCCCTCAGCGACCGGAGGGCTTCTGTGTCATTGTTTGTCCCCTCCATCCTCAAAACTGCTGCTTTGGGGAGATTACTGTCCAAGTGCCTACTGGCCTCCCCTTCTTTCTTTAGCCTTCATTCTTAAACCGGTGTATCCACACTTTCTGCATTTTATTGCTTTAACTGAGTTTCTTGCATCACATCTCATGCAAATTTTCTTGTTTAGTCTTCTTTCTATTGATTCTGCAAACGGCATTTTTATAACCTGATGTTACCCCTATTGAATTCAAGTTATAAACTCTTTGTGAACAGTGTGTTAGTTTTATTTGTTCCTTGAACTATGAATGGAAAGGGTAATTTGGTCCACTTAATTCAGTGAACCAAATTCCAGATATTCTTTAAAATCTATATGATTCTGGGAACAATTATTTCTATCATCAGCATTAGCAAGATCAGTGTTGTAGTGAGTGAAAGAACGGCAGCTATATTCTTTTCGTCGCGGAAGTATTTAAAACGTTCATGTTTGGATGCTATCATCAGGGTGTCCCTTAGGAATTGTGCACCATCAAATATTGCAAGTGGCAGGGCATTTGTGATAGCGAGAAGTATATTCACCCAGAAAAGCCAGTATATTGTATTTGTTGAAAACCAAAATACTTCATACCCCAGTGGAACAGAATACAGATGGGCAAAACTTGATGGCACGGGGGAAAGCCCGTCAAAGGGTAATGCTATTGATTCTATAGCTCCTTCGGGTCCTGAGGTGTATACAGAGGAGCCAAACACTAGAGATTTGTAATAGCTCATAGAAACGAGTCCAAGTCCACCATAGGTTATTCCAACACCTATGAAACTTTCATTTTTCATGGCCGCTGTTAGTAAGGACGGATCCTCCGTTTTATAGAATGAATAAGTTGATCTTGTTTTAAAGGACACTGTACTTTTTATTCCTTCATGGGATGCAGCAGTAAAATTTTCTAGTCCTACAGTTATTTCAGTTCCAGGACTTATTTTGTTCAGTATGTTACCAAGTACAGTTTCATTATAAACGGTCCTGTTATTTACAGAAATTATATAATCACCTAGACTTATATTTTTATAGGCAGGGTATCCTTTATAAGTTGATACTACCTGAATTCCAGCAGGTATGGAGTAATTGAAGATTTTATGACCATTATAAAATGAAGCATTCAGAAGAGTACCAGGTGTTACTGAGCAGGAAGTTGTAAGATTAACCAGGCTATTGCCTTTCATATTTCCAACTGAAAGGAGCTCGCTTCCCGTGATATTGTGTGGTGTTACAGTGTTTCCAGGATATGCAGCATCAACATATGCCCCCGGGTATGTTTGAACTGCTGCATGGGACATAGCCAGAGAAAGAAAAAGGAAGCAGATTATAGCGATGACAAAGTTTACCGCTATTCCAGCACCAACTATTCTTCTTCTGATGACTGGAGTTGTTTCCGTTATCTCTTTTTCATCAGGTTCAACAAAAGCACCGATTGGAACCACAAAAAGCATAAGTCCAACTGAATTTACCTTAATTCCATGCTTTCTTGCAACAATTCCGTGAAACATTTCATGAATCACTAGAGATATTGCAAAAGCTATCAGCCCATAAACAATGGGGATTTCCGGATCTATCCCTGGAAGCGCAAGATATTCACTAACAGGTATATTTTCCTTCACCCTTGTTGTTAGTGATAGTACTGTACCAAGGACAAGCAGGACTATGCCCATTGCAAATAATATATAAACGAGTGGAATTGAAAGCCGTGAAAATAGTTTTGATTTTGAGCTTCCGGCTATCCTGTCCAGTATTCCCCTATTTTTTTTGACCTTAATCAGTAATAATATCCCTCCCATTGTTTGAAAATGCTTACTCTTGTTTATTGTTGGACGGAGGGCGATCATTGCTATGATCCATATCAACACTATTAGCAACCCTATCTCTAAATACGACATTTTTAGACTTCCGTACCCATGATGACAATCATTTCTAAATTACTTTTCCAAAAAGCATAGTAAAGTTTTGGAAAAACTCTGAACTAAAATTATAACTAAACACATAGTCTTCATTAATGAATATCCGAATTATTTTAATATGTCGTTGCCATGAATCATTATGAAGGTTACGTTGACCCATATTAAAGCAGATATAGGTAGTCTGCCAGGGCATACAACAGTCCACGAAGATGTATTGAACGAAGTTAAGAGATTTTTAAAGGAGCAGTCTAAGGGAATTATATGGGATCATTTTGTGGGTTATGTTGGGGATGACATACAGATAACCATGGTTCATGATAATGGAGTTAATGCCTCAGAAGTTCACAAACTTGCATGGGACGCATTCAAGTCAGGAACTGAGGTTGCCAAAAAGCTTGGTCTTTACGGTGCAGGACAGGATCTCCTAAAAGATTCTTTTTCTGGAAATATCAAAGGAATGGGTCCCGGAATCGCCGAAATGGATATAACTCCGAGACGAAGTGAACCATTTATAGTATATATGATGGATAAAACGGAACCTGGAGCATTCAATTACCCAATATTCAAGATGTTTGCTGACCCATTCAACACTCCTGGTCTCGTAATAGATCAAAGTATGCATGATGGTTTTAAATTTGAGGTTTGGGATATTCAGGAAGCAAAAGCTATAATGCTTAATGCACCAGAAGAGATGTATGATATAATATCCCTTATTGGAACTAAGGGCAGATACGTTATAAAAAGAGTTTACACTAAGAAAGAACACGGGAAATTGCCAGATGAAAATGTTGCAGTTATTACCACTGACAAATTGTCCTTTATAGCAGGAGAATATGTTGGAAAAGATGATCCTGCGGCAATTGTAAGAATTCAATCAGGATTACCGGCATCTGGTGAGGCGATGGAAGCATTTTCACACCCATATCTTGTTTCGGGCTGGATGAGAGGATCATTTAACGGTCCCTTAATGCCAGTAGCAATGAAAAACTCCAAAATGACCAGATTTGATGGCCCACCAAGAGTAGTTGCCCTCGGTTTTGTTTATAAGGATAAGAAATTAACTGGTCCAGTTGACATGTTTGACGACCCAGCCTACGATAATGCCAGGAAACTTGCCAATGATATTACTGATTATATCAGGAGAATGGGACCATTTGAACCACACAGGCTCCCAGAAGAAGACATGGAATACACTACGCTACCAAAGGTAATGGAAAAACTCAAAGGAAGATTTGTACATGTTGACGCAGTTGAAAAGGGTGTGAGTAAGAATTCAACTGGCAGGGATTCGGATTAGTTAAGATGGAAACAGAAAAACACCCTTCCTGGGATCAGTATTTCATGAAAATGGCATATATGGCTGCCTCAAGGGCAAATTGCGTTAGGAGGCAGGTTGGGGCTATTATTGTACGGGATAAATCAATCCTTGCTACCGGATATAATGGACCTCCAAGTGGTGCGCAGCATTGCGATGTGGTTGGTTGCATAAGAATAGATATGGATATTCCATCCGGTGAAAGGCACGAATTATGCCGTGGTTTGCATGCAGAGCAGAATGCAATAATTCAAGCTGCTGTTAACGGTGTCAGCATCAGGGGTGGGGTTATATATACCACAACTTTTCCCTGCGTGGTGTGTGCCAAAATGATAGTAAATGCAAAACTTAAGGAAATAATATATACAGAGGGTTATCCAGATGAGCTTTCAGAACTTATGCTACTTGAAAGCGATGTTAAGAAAAGAAAACTTGTGATAGAATAGTATTTTAATCAGGAGCGTATGAGCGGGTAAATAAATGAGTTCCATAATTTCCGGTCTAATTGAATACATTATTAATTTAGTTATATATGTGATTCAGGTATCAAATTATCCAGGTATATTCTTCCTTATGTTTCTGGAAGGTTTGTTACTACCAGTGCCTTCAGAAGTTGTAATGGCCTTTTCTGGTTATTTAGCCCTGAGCAATCAATTACCTGTATATCTTAGCATCCCTTCATATCTGCTGGTGCTTATAGCTGGGACACTGGGAAATGCCGTTGGAGCCAGTGCCGCATACGCCATAGGACTTTATGGAGGAAGACCTGCTATAATGCGCTTTGGCAAATATATCAGACTGGACGAGAAGTCCCTTGATAGAACAGAAAAATGGTTCAATAAATATGGAGAAATATCGGTTTTTATAACAAGACTTATACCTATTTTCAGGACATTTATATCAATACCAGCTGGTCTGGCGGAAATGAAGTTTACAAAATTTCTTTTGTTTACACTTTTAGGAACGGTGATATGGGATTCTGTTCTAATATATGTTGGATATCTGCTTGGCAATAGCTGGAAAAATATACTGGGACTATTTAATGATTATACTTATATTGCTATTATTCTTGCCTTTGTGGTTTTATTCTATGTTTACAGAGTTCTATCAAGGGGAAGTCAGAAAACACCCGTGAAAACTAATGAATGAAGTGTTATTCTTAATTTTTTAATTGCTACCTTTATAATGCAAATGATATTATTCGATTCAAAAAACTTAAGTATAAGTAAGTAATACATAGTTGTCAACTAATGGTTGACAAGAGGTAATTAAGATGGTAGTAAGAAGAAGAAAAGATGATGACTGGGATGACGACTTCTTCGGAGATTTCTTCGAAGACTTTGGATTTGACTTTGAAAAGGTAAATGATAGGATGAGAAGAATAATGGAAAGGATGATTAAGAATTCTGATGAACACATGATTGGACCCTATGTATATGGATTCAGCTATAAAGTTGGTCCAGATGGAAAACCATCCTTCCAGGAGTTTGGAAACATTCCTAACAGACCTTCTCTGAGCGACAAAGTCGGTGAGACTGAGGTCAGAGAACCACTCACGGATATCAACTATGACAAGGACAAGGTTTACCTGACATTTGAGCTTCCTGGCATATCCAAAGAAAATATAGATCTTAAAGTATCCGAGAATGAGGTAACAATAAATGTTGCCGAAGGTTCAAGGAAGTACTTCAAGAATGTCGCCCTGGAAGAGCCAGTAAAACCTGAGAGTGCTGTGGCAAAATTCACCAACGGAATACTGGATCTGACTCTGGAGCTTGTGAGAAAGGGAAACGAGAAAGGAAAATCAGTGAAGATAGAGTAAGATGAATGACATTGATACCCTCCTGTCCATAATGGAAAATTCAACCAGGAGGGCCATTTTAAAAAAACTCCTTATGGAAGAGTCATACGGCTTGGAAATAAGTAAGAGTTTGGGAATTTCACAACAGGCGATCAATAAACAACTGGAGATACTTGAACACGCAAATCTAATCCTTTCTATGGGAGTAACTCCCAGCTCCATTGGTCCACCTCGAAAAGTCTACAGGCCAACAGGATTTTCTACACTTGTCATAGACTATACACCAACTTTCATTCAAGTATCAAAATTTGACCTGACTGAAAGGAATGAACCAAGTATTCAGAATGAAGTTACTATAGAAAGAATAAAAGAAATAAATGAAAAAATGGATGCCCTCATGAAAGAGAGGCAGAGTCTTGTTGAAGAGAAAAATAATATAATTCAGCTATTGCGTAAGAATGTTGTAGAAAGAGTAAAGGAAGGGTTTATCAGACAAATATTGGTAGAATATCTGGAAACGCTGAATGAAGAAGAGGTTTCTAGAACCACCGGCATCCCGGTTGAGATTGTCGGGAAAATTGTTGATGACTTTCTCGGATAATTATTTATTTTTTTATCATTCTAGTGAAGTATCTTGTTAAGGATTTATGCACTTTCTGTGGTAAGATGATATCAATATCAAAGAAATTTTTGAAGTATTCTAAATTTTCCATATTATCTGTTACGATACATGCTCTGGACCCCGTTTCAAGGAATTCTGACATCTTTTGAGCAGCCCTGAAGTAAAATTCTGATCTCTCCTTTGATATGTGAGAATTTCTTCCATATGGGAAATCCGTTACTATTCCACCATATTTTTTATCAGATTGAAACTCCAAAAAGTCCGTTTTAATTATACTGAATTCTCTGATTCCAAAATACTTGAGATTCATCCTGGCTCCGATTACCATTTCGTTGAGAATGTCAATGCCTTCTACCCTATATCCCTTTAGACCTGCCTCCATAAGAATTCCACCTCCTCCACAGAAAGGGTCCAGAAGTGTTGAACCATGTGGAAAATAACCCATGTTAATCAGGAAAGATGCGAAGGCTGGATCCATGGAAACAGGTGAGAAAAATGGTCTAAGGGGAGCCTTTCTTTTTGCCTTTTCGAGATTATTTCTTGAGTATTTCTGCGTGCATATGTACCATTTATCCAGATGGTAGGCCAGAACTACAAAATCAGGATTTGAAAAGGATACACGTCCTATTCCTCCCAGCAGTTGCCCTATTTCCTTTTCCTCTGATGTGCCGTGGCACTTATGTGAGTCTATGACTCTTACATAGAACCTCCCTTCTGGTAGTAAAACTTTGGAAATATCTGAAAACTGTTCTGCTATACCTAATACTTGCCCAGCTCTCTTTACAAATGCAAGTCCATTCAGATCATGAAATCCCTCTGCAATGAATATTCCCTGACCCATTTCTCTTACTGCGATAGAAGATGCTCTTTCAAACGTACATAAAAGCTCTTCCCTAGCGAAATTATACCGTCCTATCTCTGTTTCTATAATTAAAAAATTTTTTGATTCCAACCTGGAACAACTGATTTAATTATCACTTGGTTTGTTCTTATTCAGTTCTGGTACCCCAATTTGCGAATCATCGTTTTTCTTTAGTTCTTTGTTCAATTCATTTGAAAGGTTTTCAAAAACCTTGCTTAATCGCTTAATCGATCTTTTAACCGCGGCCTGCGGCTTTCCAGATTTCACCTTAACATACACTCTAGGATTATCTATTACAGGGTGCTTTATGTAATATCTTGATTCTGTAACCTGTTCATCTTTTTGAATTTCCTCAACAAGAGGTCTTAGTAGTGTATTGTCATAGTTCATTATTTCAAATGTTATTGAATCTTTCTGCTTCTCAACAATACTTATTTTGCTTTCCATCGACATGATATTAAAAACGCCGTATTAAAAATTAGCATTTGCTTATTACTATAAGTAGATTAATTTTTTGGTTTATTCTTTATTTCCCAGTATGAATCCTCAACAGCAGTATTTATTTTGTCTATGTAACCATTAAGTTTCATAATTTCCTCAAACTGGATGATAAAGGTTATTGTGTTTGTTGTTCCATTTTTCTGAGTGAAATAGGTGTTTATTTCATCAATATTTAGATCATTCACAATTTTATCCTTTTGTTCCATGAATTTAGTTATAACTTCCCTTGCATTTACGTCGGCAGGAATTGTTGTGTTGAATTCATATTTTACCTTCCTTCCTTCATTTAGCTTCGTGAATATTGAACTGCCAAAAAGAATGGTGTTCGGAATAAGTATACTTCTGGAATTAGTCAATTTTACTCTGGTATAGAGGGTCTTTACATCCTCTACTCTTCCAGTTAATGTTTCTGGAAACATCCATGAAAATATTGAAATGGATTCATCTGGTTTTAGGAATCCCCCCGCTGTAACCAGCAATCCAGAAAGTAAACTTGAAACGACAGATTGTACTGCGAAACCAATAACAACACCTCCGATTGCTCCTCCGACAAGTGCCCCTTCGAGGTTTACTCCGGCGTATACTAGGAATGCAGTTATGGCCAATGCATAAATCACTATACGCAGGATGATATATATTCCGTTGAGATTCCTCTCCCCGTTACTTCTTAATGTCAGTTGATTAAGTAATCTCTTTGTTATTCTAAGCAAAACGAAAGCTACTATGATTATTATCAGTGCTACGAAGGCATCTTTTACATATACGTCATCTTTGGCTGGTATGTTGAAAATGCTAGCTATTTGGAGATAATAATATTCAAATGCGTAAACTACAATCACTGCAATAACTATTGAAACAATAGATTTTGATAGTGATCTTCTTTCCTGTGTATTCACGTAACATTGAATTGGACTTTATACAAAGTCTTTTTTGATCTTTTTCAATTTCTAACCATTTTTCACATTTCCCTATTGTCCCAGGAATTTCATAGCAAATCTAAGCAAAAATGGTATCTTTCTCTTCATAACTACTGGGTCAGATTTTTCCCCCAATTCATTTTTTATAGATTCTATTATCTTCCCATAACTGTCAACTTGATCAATTAGGCTCAGTTTTTCTGCCTCCTTTGCAGCGTAAATTCCGCTGTTACCAACCTCAGAAGCCTGTTCATCACTTAGATGCCTCCTTTCCTTTACAATTGTCATGAAGAAGTCATAGATTTCAGACAGGATCACATTCTGTCTTAGAAGATCTTCTTCGGTAGATTTTTGAAATGGGTTCATAGATGCTTTTTCTCTTCCCTTGCTTAGCACATTTACCTTCACACCTATTTTATCAAGTAGTTCACTCACATCAGGAGACATGGAAATCACTCCAACCGAACCAATGAGTCCTGTGTGAATGGAGTATATTTTTCTTGTTGCACATGCAATCATATATGCCCCTGAAGCTGCAGTACCCGTAACCACGGAAAAAACGGGTTTATTTTCATTGAGATGACTCACTGCTTCATAAATAAGCTCTGATGCGCTTGCGCTTCCACCTCCTGAGTTGATTTCGAGAATCACCCCTTTTACATTTTTATTTCTAAGTGAAGCATCTAGCTGCGATTTTAT
>JAKBQK010000371.1 GCA_021835265.1 Thermoplasmata archaeon | reverse complement strand
ATGTAATGAACTTTTTCACACACTAGACAACAAATACAGTGATAGAAGAGATCTGCTCAAAGATTGTACCCATTGAGAATAAGGCATTCGGTTACAGGAACAGGAACCCCCCTATAAGTCACATTATATTTCAGATGTGAAAAATTAAGCTTTATCCACTAACCCATAAAAAGTTGGATGACACCATTTTTCACTAAAATTACCTGAACACATATTAGTTCTGCTGCAAAATTTAAAAGAGTGGATTGCTTAAAGAATTTGTAATTATGACAGCGGAATTTGATTTTATAATAGTGGGAGGTGGGACAAATGGGTTAACCAGTGCTTCATACCTACTTAAAGCGGGATTTTCAGCAATTATCGTGGAAAAGAATAATTATCTTGGAGGAAGTGCTCTTACAGATGAAATAACTATCCCAGGATATAAACACGACGTAATGGCCACTTCTATAAATATATGGAGACTAGGGCCTGTTGAAACAGAACTTGATCTAAAAAATTATGGTTATAGGGACATAACTCCGGACGTAGTCGCATCGACACCTTTCAAAAATGGAAAAGCCATAACGATTTACAGAGATGTTAGGCAAACAGCACGTACTATATCGCAATTTTCAGAATCAGATGCAAAAAAATATTTAGAAATATATAACTATTATACTAACGCCTCAGAGATCATTGAAGAAGGCTTTGCCTCATCACCTATGAAGTATTCAGAAATGATGTCCATATTAGAAGATTCGAACGATGGTATGGAATTCCTGAGACTGTCATTTATGTCGGCGAGAGACTGGTTAAACGAAAATTTTGAGGCAGAAGAGACTAAGGCATTTTTTTCACTTTGGGGAAGCAATCATGCCCCATTGTCTCCAGAAGATCCAGGCAGTGCACTTACAGCTCTGACTTTTGCCGGTCTGCTTCAACAGAAAGGTGGAGGTATTCCTGTTGGTGGAATGCACACTCTACCCAAATCTCTAAGCAATTTTATAGCGAAACATAATGGACAAATCATACTTGGTGATCCAGTTAGTGAGATTGAGGTAAAAAGTGGTTTTGCTACTGGTGTAAAACTGCTCTCTGGTAAAGTCCTGAAAGCCAGGAAAGGGGTAATTGCAAATGTCGAACCAAAGGCCCTCTTTGGCAAATTAGTCACCAGAGGACAGCTTTCTGAAAGTTTCCTGAGGAAAGTGGAGAAATTTAGATATTCTTCTGTTACACAGGTAATGATGCATGCAGCCATGGACCGACCGTTAGAATTCTTATCAGAAGATGCAGGAAATGCAGGACTTGTTCAAATAGGGGAAACCATGGATGAAGTATCGGAGGCATTTAATGAGTGCATAAGGGGAAAACCTCCCAGAACACCGTTTATGACGCTAAACAACTACACTAAATATGATAAAAGTAGGACACCAGCAGGGGGTCATGTCCTTTGGAACTTTGTAAGAGCCCCGTCCAGAGTTAATGGTAGGCCATGGGATGAGGATGAAAAAAATAAGTTCGCTGAGATAAGTCTGCAGATTCTTGAGAAATATGCCGTGAATGTAAGGAAATCTATTTTAAAAATGAAAGTTTTGAGTCCTCAAGACATAGAAACCTACAATCCAAATTTAGTTAACGGTGATCCAGTCATTGGTCAACCAACCATCGACCAGATGCTCTCTTTGAGACCTTTTAGTGGATTTAGTCGCTATGCAAGCGAAATACCTAACCTCTACATGTGTAGCGCCGCCACACATCCAGGTGGAGGTGTTTCAGGCCTCCCTGGAAGAAACGCGGCACTGCAGGCTATAGAAGATTTAAGATCGACCAGGAGGTAAAATTAAGTGAAGAGTCAAGAAAATCAAAAGTTGGCAATAAGTGCATGGGTCTGGACTTCAAACCCAGAGGAAAATAACTATGAGTTCATAAGTAAAGCGTCCTCGCTGGGGTATCAGGGAGTGGAGATTCCAACACTTACTGGCGTGCTTGATAAAGTAGGCTTGATGGAGACACTTTCAAGTCTATCGAATCACGTAACGCCAATAATTGTTGGAGGTGGAAGCGAGTTAAATGATTTTACTTCAGAAAGTTATGGAACCAGGAAAAATGCGCAGAATTACGTTAAAAAACTAATAGACATTTCTGAACATGTGGGGTCAGCCTTAATTTGTGGTCCTCTGTATTCCCCAGTAGGTAAATTGGTCCAGATATCTGAAAACGAACGAAAAAAACTTGTATCAAGGGTTGCTTCAGCTCTGGGGGAGCTTTCCGGTTTATTAGAAGACACTGGGATAAATATCGCTCTGGAACCTTTGTGCAGGTATGATACATTTTTAATAAATACTGCAGAACAGGCTGGAGAACTTATTGAGCAAATAGGCTCTAGCAATTTTGGTATTCTTCTTGATACTTTTCATATGAACATAGAAGAGGAATCATTGTCAAGGGCTTTCGAAATAACTGCTGATAAAACATTCCATATTCAGGTTTGTGAGAATAATCGCGGCATACCTGGAACTGGCCAAATAAACTGGCAAGAATTTAAGAATAGCTTGAGAAATATAAAGTATAATAAGTTTGTAAGTGTTGAGTCATTTACTCCAGATGACATTAGATTCTCAGAAATGATGAAAATGTGGCGTAAGTTCTCCAAAACTCAGGATTTGTTTGCATCTCAAAGTTTTACTTTCCTGAGAAAATTGTTCGATGAGTAGCGATGTATTCTCATTATAAGGTGGATTGCCTCATTCGAACGTTGCGTGGAAAATTATTTTACACCCATAAAATTTTGTTCCCATAAAGTGGGGATGTAATTATTTTTAATCCTTCCCTTTGGTGTTCGTGGATTTTCTGTGATTAACACATAAACCCATCAATCTCGTTTTCGTTCAAGGCAAGTTTTCAATTGTTCAGTTCCGGTCGTCTCATTGTGTATATGACAATTTCTAAAACCCCATGAAAACTGATTTGTAATGGTCGTTCACATGATTAAAAAACAGCCATATTACGAATTTCTCAGAGTTAAATGGATTTTGATATTTGAACGAAACTTGGGTCTATAGAAATCCTCTTTGGACAATATTGTGGCATGAATATATGTAATGACCTTCTGCGGCTAAAAGTAAAGTTTCCCTAGATCATCTGGATAGTTTCGCCTTTCTTTTTGTTTGATGTTTCTCATAGGGAAGTTCAACTTGATGTCGAAGAGATTCCTTTGGGTGTTGTAACATTGGTTTTTATGTTTAACAACACTAAAACGATGACTTTACTTATTGCCTTATAAGGCAATCTCCTCAACATTAGTGAATTTAGAATGCTCAGTAAAGAGGTGTGATCAAAGCTTCATTAAGTTCCAGGGAACGTTAATATTTAGGATTGCCTTGGTGATTTTAGTATATTATTATTTGACAGAAAATATTCTCATAAGAATCCAAAAATTAACAATTAGAATTTGTATTGAAATAATTTTTTTGTGATTTAAAATTAAAAATTGGTTTAATTACATTAAAGCCCATTTTGAGTTAAATTTAGGATTCCTCTTTTATTGCCAGTTGCCCTGCTACCTCCTTTACGAATTTACCCTGTTTGAACACGAAAATTCTTAGTATAGGATATAAAACTAGGACAATAATCAAAGTGAGTAAAAATCCCAGTATGAATATACCGTAGTATTCCAACGTGTAAGCTAAAGCAGAGGAGAAAACGATTGTAACGACTCCGGCTATGTTAACCGTTTCGACCGGTGCATTTTCATGGACGGGAACTCCTTTTCTGACAATAAAATAATCAGCAATCATAAGAGTCGCAAATGAAGTGGTAATTATACCGAGAATCGTTAGCCAAGAAACAATCAGACTAAGTATGCCAACCGCTATCATAATTAGTGCAATTATGTTTCCAGCGATAACCATAAAAAATCTCCCCGGTCTCTTTTTTGCGAATACATCTACAAAATTAGAGAGTGCGAGAGAACCTGAGTAGGTGTTCAGGACCTGTGCCTTGACCTGAGCAGCATACATGAGGGCAAATCCCACAAATGTAGAAAGCACAATGAAGAACGCCCCACTGTTGTTTGAAGCAAGATTTATTACAGCTGAGGACACATTAGACGATGTGGCCAGCCCATGAGACAGCAGGTAACTTGAGACTGAGCCAAACCCACCGTATATGATCACTGAACCAACTATCATTGTAACAATATCAAGAGCTATGCTGCCAAGGTACGTCATTTTTGGGATATCACGGCTTGTTTTTGCATATCTTGCGTAATCAGCATCTACCAGAGCGAGAGCACCGGCTGAACCTGCGAGAATCGTAATTGCTGTTGCAAACCTAAACATTGTACTTCCAATCCCAGGTATAAGGGGGCCATGCGTCATAATAGATGAAAAACTTACTCCTGATGCAAACCCCACCTTATAGAACATGTATGCCAACAAAACAAAGAACGCAACCAGAAAGTAAGTAGAAACTTTTAAGATCTGGTTTATTCCGTATGTCGTCAGTAGAATCCATACAACTGTTAGGATAGCGAGTATTATGGCAGCGTGAAACAGTGAATTATTCCACCCCAAAGCAAAGATTGTTCCATAGTAAAGAAGAGCGTTTTCCAAAGCTAAAAACCCAAGTATCATAAAACCAAAAATACCGGAAGATATAACTGATCCTCTAGCTCCAAGACCATAAAACCTAGAAGTAACAGTACTTGAAAGTTTTGCTTTATGACTTACAATAGATACAAACCACCCAAGAGTCCCTCCGAAAATTGCAACCAATACATCTGCTATTATTGCGAATTTCATACCAGCAATTGCAGACACATCGTAACCAATCAGAATCTGTACCAAAGTTGTAGCGATGCCCATAGATGGCCATGCAAGTTTCCATCCTGATTTCATCTGGCTTTCCGGAACCTTTGCAAGAGCATAATCTTCTATAACTTCGTGAGTACCTCGTGTGTTTTTGTTTTTATTAAATTCTGTTTCTGCCACAGTTGATCCATGAATATGTTGTATTTAATTTTTCAGGCATTTGTTAGTTCTCTCATTTAACTTTAAGACATATAGTTCTTTTGAGCTAATATCTCTATTCCTCAGTCTGAGTTTACATGAAGAAATAGTCCAGAACATGGAAATGTTCCCGATGATGCGCTTATACGTCCACGCAACTTATGATTAACTTTGCCGAAATTCGAAATATTTTGAATATACGTCGTTACAAGATAAACAAATTTATAGAGATTGAGAAACTCACGTATTATGTTCTTTGAGGAATTCAACCTTAATTATTCAGCTAGAACGAGGGGACGCACTGTAACAGAAAGTGACATTGTGGTTTTTTCAACGATGACTGGAGCTTACAATTCCCTATTTCTAAATGAAGAATTTTCAAAAAAGACTCAGTTCGGCGGCAGGATAGCACCAGGATTGTTGACTGCTTCAATAGCTACTGGGCTTATTTATCTTCTACCAAAGTCTCCTTTTGAGAACGGTTTTGTGGCACTCTTGAATCTTACATTTTCAGCAAAGAAAAGCGTCAAAATAGGTGATACCCTTGAGCTGGAACTTAAGGTAAAGGATTTAAAAGAAAAGGAGAAAACGGGAATCGTAATACTTAGTTCTTCAGTATTAAACCAGAGAGGAGAAGAAGTCATGGTAATTGAGCATACCATCATGGTAAATAAGAATCAAATCAAACCATGATCTAATGTGTCTCATTTTTTAACTTTTGACTAATTTCATAATCTTTCTTTGTTTTTAATCAGTTATGATCTTTGGAAATACCTTAATGTTGTATTCGATGACCTTTACATTAATCTATTTATAATTGTCCCTTTCATTTGGTGTTAGACATTACCATTTCACACAGGTGCACAGCGATCGTTTACTCCCTGTAGGAGTGTTGGCTGAAAAGGGATAAGATGTTTTCATGCGGTATAGATACGCTTCAGAAGATGCACCAAGTTGAGATATAGAGTTGGAACGAGAAGGTACTGTGGAGAGGGCGGATAGGAAAAGATTCAATGCAACTCTTTCAAGGTTTCATACCATAAAGAAGAGTAACGAGTATATCTCAAAATCATTCTCGTGTTTATAATGTTCGACATCTCTCTGCTTCATTTAGAAAGTTGAGGTCCACTAGAACCATGGTCAGAATAAGCTGGCTTTCTTTTTTCTAAAAATGCTGAAAGTCCCTCCTTGGCATCCTCGCTGATAAGAATCTTTTTATATAGCTCGGATTCAAGGTGTAAATGTTTCAGTTCATCTGACATACGTGAGTTAATTGCAAGTTTAGATGAAATAAGTGAAGATATGTTTTTTTCATTAATTTTCCTAGCTATTTTCAGAGTCTCCTCCAGTAGGTCTTCATCCGGAAAAACATCATTTATAAGCCTTATTCTCATTGCTTCATCCGAAGTTATAATCTTGCCGGTGTAAATCATCTCTTTTGCCATTCTTATTCCAATAACATCCTGTAGTCTTTGTGTGGCTCCACCCCCCGGAATAATACCGACATTAAGTTCAGTTTGGCCAAACTTTGCCGATTTTCCAGAGTACACCAGATCCAAGCATAATAAAAGTTCTAGACCTCCTCCGATAGCAAACCCCTTTACGGCTCCAATCGTAATTTTAGGATAATTCTTAAGGTAGTTTAGGAATTCTCTGACATATGTAGTATATTGAGTCACTGTCTCTTTTTCCAAAGATATAAGCTTTTTAATGTCTGCTCCCGCACTGAAGTTTTCCCCCTCGCCCATGAACACCAGCGTTTTATGATCCGAATTTTCTTTTTCCAGAAGTATGTCCCAAAGAGTTTCCCTTATCTCCTGTGTGAGAACATTCTTTTTTTCGGGATTGTTTATTTTTAAAATAATGGTCCTATCTCGCTCCTCGATGATTATCTTATTTTCATTCGTATCCATTTCTCATCAGTTATTGCCTTTACATTTTAGTACTATATTTATTTATTCTTCGATCTGTTGCTAGAAACAACAAAAACATTTTATAGTATACTAAATTGTTTATGGATTTAATGTTTTTATCTGGGGGATCAGCAATATTTTTAAAGTTCTATCAATTTACATTGATATGAGACCTAGGTCTTTTGAATATTATAACCCTAAGACAATAAGTGAAGCTGTTGAGATCCTTTCTAAAAAGGGAGAGAGTAAGTTACTGGCGGGAGGACAGAGCTTAATCCCAATGATGAAACTCAGAATTTTTTCCCCTGAAGAATTAATTTCAGTATCAGAAATTAAGGAATTGGAACCTTACATTAAACAGGAAGGCCAATTTATTAAAATTGGATCTGTTACAACGCACGATATGCTTGGGCAGAGTGAGTTATTAAAAGAGATAGCTCCAGTTTTATCGGAAGCTGCTTCCGAAATTGCAGATCAACAGATTCGTAACAGGGGAACTATAGGTGGAAATATTGCGCATGGGGACCCATCAACAAATCTTTCTGCGGCACTTTTGGTACTTGATGCAGAGGTCGAGGTCGTAGGTAAGAATGGAAAAAGAATTATCCCGATAAATGAATTCTTTGTAGACCTTTTTACTACTGCTTTGGAACACGACGAGATAATCACTGAGATAAAATTCAGACCAATTAAAGGATCTAGGCAGAAGTTTATGAAGATAGCGAAGTCAGATACTGCATTTCCTATGGCTTTTGTTGCGGTTAATCTACTAAAATCAGAAAATAAGATTAAAGATGCGCGTATTGCTCTTGGCGTTGCTGGTCCTGTCCCCATGAGATCGCTGGAAGCTGAAACTTTTCTTAAGGGAAAAGAACTAAACAGAGACAACAGCCTAAAAGCCTCTGAAATTGCCATTGAAAATTTGGAACCTCCCGCAGATGTACATGCTTCAGCCGAATATAGAAAACAGCTTTTGAAGGTCTTAGTTAAAAGATCTCTAGATTCTCTGATGGAGTGAGTGATTGTATGAGTGAGAAAAGATTGGTAAAAATAGAAATTAACGGTACTAATTATAGTTCAGAGGTTGAACCCAGATTATTGCTCGTAGATTTTATAAGGGAAGTCGCCAGACTTAAAGGGACGCATATAGGCTGCGACACAACGAGCTGCGGTGCGTGCACTGTCCTTCTTGATGGGAAGTCAATTAAGTCATGTACAATGTTTGCAGTAGAAGCGGATGGACATGAAATATCCACTGTTGAATCGCTTGCCACGAATGGAAAGATAAATGCTTTACAAAATTCATTCTGGGAAAATCATGCCCTACAATGTGGTTACTGCACACCTGGCATGCTTATGTCCTCAACTTTCCTTCTGAGCAGAAAACCAAACCCATCGGATGACGACATAAGAGAAGGAATAGCGGGAAATATTTGCAGATGCACAGGATATATAAATATAATTAAAGCAGTAAAAGAAGCTGCCAGGGCAATTAGTTCCAGTAAGGATTCGGGGAAGTGATGATTTATGCAATCTACAAAGGAGCTAAAGGTAGAACATACTAAAGACTATAAACACATAGGAAAAAAAATAAAAATAAGAGAGGATTTATCCCTGATACAGGGCAAAGGACATTATCTTGACGACATTGAGATTCCTGGAACTTTATATCTAGCTTATGCCACCTCCACTTTCGGGCATGCGAAGATAAAAAATATAGATAAAACTAGAAGCATGGAGTTACCAGGTGTCGTTGCTGTAATCACTGGTTCTGATATAAAGGAAAAGTTGAAACCATTCATGCAGATTGCAAAACCACCTTCTGGAGATCTAAAGGATTACCCACTTGCGGTCGATAAAGTAAGATTTTTTGGAGAACCAGTTGCTGCAGTTGTTGCAATAGACCCCTATATAGCGGAAGATGGAGCTGAACTTATAGACATAGACTATGAACCATTACCAGTAGTACTTGATGGTGAAAAGGCGTTGGAAAAATCTGCACCCCTTGTTCATGAAATTGTTGGGAATAATGTGGTCTGGAAGGGGATTTGGGACTTGGGAAGTGTAGAGGAGGCTTTTGAAAAGGCAGATTTGGTGGTCGAGGATACAGTCTACACACACAGGTATGCATCTGTGCCATTGGAGACAAGCTCTGTCCTTGCTTCATATGATGATGGTAACGACCTGTTCACAGTATACAGCGTCAATCAGATGCCAATGTTTTCACTTCCGCTGATATGCGGTGCACTGGAAATCCCACCTTCAAACTTCAGGATGATAGTACCTCCAAATGTGGGGGGTGCATTTGGGGGAAAAATCATAAACTACACACATATAACACTGGTCGCCTATATTTCAAAACTCCTGAAAAGACCAGTTAAATATGTGGAGACTAGAACTGAAAACATAATGTCAGGTACACATAACAACGAAAGGATATATCATGTCAGTCTGGCAGTTAAAAATGACGGTAAAGTTATAGGGGCAAAGATGAACGCTGTGGACAATTGCGGCGCCTATCCAAGATACGAGCCTGCAGGGGCGGTTATATGGGCTCAAGTTGTTCCAGGTATTTATGACGTTAAGAATGTTTATGTTGAATTTACTCAAGTTATGACAAACAAAGGACCCACTGGCCCTGTGAGAGGGTATTCTAGAGTTCAACACAATTTCATGTGGGAAAGAATGATGAATAAGGTTGCAGACAGACTTGGAATTGATCCGTCAGAGGTCAGAGTTAGGAATTTTATCCAGCCGGAAAATATGCCTTATGTTGGGCCTTCCAACACTATATATGATGGAGGAAATTATCCTGCTTCTTTCGAACGCCTTTTAAAAACATTAGATTATAACAAATGGAGGGAAAAACAGAAGGAATACAGGAAACAAGGAAAGTTGATAGGCCTTGGGCTGTCTGCTGTGATTGATTCAGGAGCAAATAATTTCTCTCAGATTAAGATTATCAACCGGGATTTCCCAGCATCGGGTAATTCTGACAT
The DNA here is from genome assembly GCA_021835265.1 of Thermoplasmata archaeon. The sequence goes on along the minus strand of JAKBQK010000371.1, from coordinate 1,164 downwards.
GGGATTTGTTTCCATAGACCAGTTCGGCGACATTGTAGCGAGGACAGGTACCACAGACCAGGGTCAATCGCATGCAACGACATTCTCTCAGATTGTTGGTGAAGTATTTGACACGAACCCTGAAGAAGTTAAATTTCAGGTGGGTTTTGATTCGATGAGCAATGTATGGGCAGCGCATTCAGGGGCATATGCCAGTAGGAGTGCAGTAATTGCTGGTACGGCCCTTTATAAGGCGGCACAAAATGTTCGATCAAAGGTCCTTAAAATTGCAGCTTCAATGATGGACGAAAAACTTGAGAATCTTGATATCAGTAATAAGCACGTACTAAGCAGGGTTTCTGGGAAAAAAATTTCGTTTGGGCAGATTGCTACAATTGCATGGAGTGACGTGGGACTTTTGCCAGACGACGTTGAACCAGGTTTGATGAGTTACGCCGTTTACAAGCCGGACTTTACTTTTAACATGCCGGATGAAAGGAACAGAATTAACAACACTCTGACATATTCTTATACGATACATGGAACAGTGATCGAAGTCGATCCAGAAACTTTCCAGATTAAAATACTCAAGCATGTAGTGATCTCAGATCCTGGAGTAGTGATCAATCCTCTGGTAGTTGAAGGTCAGGAGATGGGGGCGACAATGCATGGCATGAGTGCTGCATTGATGGAAAACACGGTTTACGATGATGATGGCATACTTTTGACCTCCAATTTTTGGGACTATAACGTGATGGGTTCCAAACAAATGCCGAATGTAGAGCTTTTAGAGAACATAACCAGATCTACCAGCTCCATCCTTGGTGTTAGAGGTATTGGTGAGGGAGGAGGTGGCCCAGTCGGTTCTATAGTAAACGCCGTAGAGGATGCACTTAAGCCTCTTGGGATAAATCTATATAAATCCAACCTATCTTCTACAGAGATTTTCTCATTGAGAAAAAATGAGGTGAAACATTGAAATTTGAGGGTTCTAAACAGGTGGAAACTGGAATGGAAAACGTGTGGAAATTTATAACCACACCTGAAAATATGGCGCAGTGCATGCCAGATGTACAATCATATGAAGTAATCGATGACAAAACCATTAATGCCAAACTAAAGGTGGGTATAGGATTTATAAAAGAAATATTTGACAGCGTAATATCATTTTCTGTGATAGAAGCT
>JAKBQK010000086.1 GCA_021835265.1 Thermoplasmata archaeon | reverse complement strand
AGATCGCTGCTGCCTTCCTGGGCCTCTACGTATCAATCTCTTATAGAGTTAATTTCTGACAGGGGAGCTTGGCCTTGTCATTGTCCTGTTTGTCCTGTATCAATCTCTTATAGAGTTAATTTCTGACAATCCCTCTATGACCGCCAATCTCATTTTCTCCCAGTATCAATCTCTTATAGAGTTAATTTCTGACCATGTCCACATAAATCACAATGATCGTTTTTGACATGTATCAATCTCTTATAGAGTTAATTTCTGACCAGTTTCCTGTGTGAGGATTGTGCGCATCTGCACGTGTATCAATCTCTTATAGAGTTAATTTCTGACAGTTATCCTTCGGGGGATCAAGTCCTGAATACCAGGTATCAATCTCTTATAGAGTTAATTTCTGACAAGGATACCAAGTATTGGGCAAGGACCTTAAATGAAGTATCAATCTCTTATAGAGTTAATTTCTGACGATGCAGAAAGTGTGGACATACCCTTTAGAGTGAAAGTATCAATCTCTTATAGAGTTAATTTCTGACTCCTTTTTCCCAATATTCCCGCAGCCGTTCCACGAGTATCAATCTCTTATAGAGTTAATTTCTGACGATTAGAGAGAATTTTGGTCGTATTTCTCGTAGTGTGTATCAATCTCTTATAGAGTTAATTTCTGACTTAACACCCTGTCCGGATGTTCACACTGCCATACTGGTATCAATCTCTTATAGAGTTAATTTCTGACACGTGCTTTGGTAGTGAACAGGTAAGGAGCATCCTCCGTATCAATCTCTTATAGAGTTAATTTCTGACAAGAAACAGTCTCCGTATATTAAATACTTTAGCAAAGTCAAAGCTTATACAAGGTTAGGAAATGAACCACATACTAAAACATTTTCGTCAAAATCCATGGGTAGAGGGTTTTTTTGCTAGTTATAATAATTAAGTTTTTCGCAATATATTGCCATGATTGATCTAAAGTGGATCATATTATCCCTTCTTCGATTGAATTATGTCTTCCAATTTGAATAGTCTCAATTATTTTGGAGGGTACCCAGATTCTTACAGTTTCACCTTCCTTGGTTTCTCTTTCCAAAGAATCTCTTAATCGCATAAGTTGTGATTCATTGATATCGCCTTCGAAAACGCTATTTTGGATTTTCACTAGATAATTCTGGCATATTTTCTTAAATTTTTCGGTTCTTTTTGCTTCAACATCATAAGCAATTATTACGTGCATGTCAATCAGCAGGCAACCTTATCGGCTTATATTTTTCAATCCCTTCGACTTCTTTGGAATATTTATGGATCTCCATTCTAATCAACTCCCGATGAGAGACCTTTCTTTTGAGTCTTTGATTGTATGAAGCCAGTTCTAACCAATTCTCCCAATTTTCAACAAAAATCTTTTTCCCTTTCTCGTTCAAAAGAATGCCATTACCCACCTCGTGAAAATGATCACTATTTGCTTTCATAATTCCCTGCCTAACCATGCTAATAATAAAACGATCTACCAAACCTGGTTTAAATACTTCAGATAAATCCAACGATAAAGCAAACCTGCCTGATTCTGGAGAGTGATAAAACGGAATGGTAATATTTACTGAAGTTTTTCTGGCCTGAGTTACGAATTCTGCATATAATAAAGAATTTCCAAATGATAATAAAGAGTTTCCGTAATTAGACGGTGGCCTCTTTTCACGATTTCCTATTTTAAATTCGTCAGGTAATAATTCATCGAGTCTGGCATAATATGATCGCCTCATTCTTGCTTCGGACAACATCAAGCTTTCGATCGTGTTGTCTGTCGGTGTAAATACTAGATCAGTTACATTCCCACCAAATTTTCTTAACAGTGCCACCATATTCCTTTCGATTCCATTTAAAAGTGTCATTGAAAGTGAAACTCTACACCTATAATCAGCATATATTAACGATTGTTTTATCGTCAAATCTCCGCTAAAATAAGTCTCTTTTGGCCAAAACGTTCCCAGATAATTACCATAATATCCGAATAAGTGCAGGCAAACATTATGTTTTACAGCCAGGGATAAGGCTCCAGATGTTATCGTTATTCCACCGTAGAGATCAAACGAACTGACACCTTCCACTGGTATTCTAGTCATCTTTCCTTCCTCGGTGTCAAACCGGAAAACTGATTGGTCTGCGGAAAGAGTGCCATTTGAGAAAATGTGATAATTCTTATTCAAGCCCAACACATCTCCATAAACCGGCAGCCTGAACAAATTGGCTTCCACTCTGGTTTTGGACATTCTTCTTTTAAGGTTTCAATTATGTTTTGGTAGGTTCTATATACCATAGCTTCGTCTCGTTTAATTCTGACAACTTTTTTCGTTTGTGGAAGATGGAGTATCCCAATTGGCTCTCTGTCTGTAATTTCATAGATTATCTGAAGATAAAACAATAACTGCATATAATGAGGTAAAGACGGGGTCTTCCCTTTTTTTATTTCGTGAACTTCAACTACATTTTTGTCTTCGATATAATCTATCGAACATAAACCCTGAATTGTCAACCTCTTCCTGAGTCGAGGTTTAGTTTTTTCGTCGATATATTTTCCGATCTGTATATGTTGATTGTCAAGTCCAACATCAATTCGCTTATTCGACAGCCAAAGACGTGTCTTACAGGATGCAAAATCAAAAAAATGGTTTCCAGTTATACCTCTTTGTTCAGATAAATTGGGATTTTGAAACAAGTTCAACCTCCAACGGCATCAGCATCCCAGGATAAATGATTTTCAAGACTGACGTCAAATGATGCAGTGTTTCCGGCAAGTTTATTCCTGTGTCCTCAAATGCTATTTCCAAAAAATGTGAAATCTTCCTGTAATAGATTTGCCCAAATTTCTCTCTATCTAACAGCTCTCTATCAGAAACTTTGATATTTCCTTCAGGTACAGAAAATTCAATTTCAACTAAGGATGGGACCTCATTGAATGATTTTATTAAATAAATCGAATCTTTTCCACTACCAATAATCTCGGTCTTACACCATTTTTTAACCCATATTATGTCCTCAGTGGTTGTCATAACCCCACCTTCTCGTTCAAGTCCTACCGGAACTGTCATGGATTGGCCTCTGAAAAATCCGATGGAAAGAAGGAAATTATTCCACCATTTGTTCAGGTCTCTCAGGTCCTCAGGATCTGGACCTTGTAATTTACTTAAATCATTTACCGTCTTGTTGAATGATAGCAATGCCTCGTAAATTTCAGAAATTTGCTGATCTTTTAGATTTCTTAATAACTCTTGAATTTGTAAACCCAATACATGTCTTGTATCTCTAATCGTGCATAGGGCCATAAATGCCGCAAAATGCCTTTTTATCCTGGAGAGAAAGACTTCTTTCTTAAAAAAACTGTCTTCAAGATTGGATATTAATTCCTGGAATTCAATGATATTATCAGGAATGCTTTCAACTTGGGGTGTTCTAAAGTGAATCGTAATAGAACCCGACCTTCCCTGCCGACCAATTCTCCCATATCTCTGCGTCAGGTTCTCGAGGTATAATCCAGGCTCTATATATGAGCGATTCACATCTAAATTTAATCCTTGCTCAGCGGCGTTTGTTGCTAATATACACCTCTCAATACCAGAAGGGACTTGTTTCGTGGTGGCCCTATTAGAAAAACCAGAAAGATCTTGAATGTATTTACTGTCTAAACCCATATGTATGAGTTTTTTCCTGGAAATCTCGGCATCAATCTTATGATCGAATAGATAAAGAACTTTTGAGGTGTCATCAATGCGATGATCCAATGCTTCCATTATAGGTTGATCTGTTACCGTGAGAGTCACTTCTCCTCTGATCTTCCTTGATTCTGGCTTCTCATATGAAGAGGAGATTTCATGATAATCGGCACATTTGAATCCCAATTTACTTAACAATCCCATCAGCTTATTTTGAGGAGTAGCGGAAGTGAAAATAACTTTTGGAATGTTATGAATCAATTTACTTAGATAAATGAGAGCAGCAATTTTCCCTGACTCTTCTTCTGAATAAACATGGTATTCATCGAAAATTACAACATTAAGTTCTGAAAAAATGTCCTCAGTGCTCCGATTACGTGAGAATTCCTTATCCCTGCTTTTATCGTAATTAGCGTCGTAAAATCCTGCTAAAAAAAGCGCGATAATGTCAGGATTCGATATTATTATATCATTAATGATAAAGTCTTTTCGAATCCTTTTGGCTCTTTCAAAGAGTGTTAGACCAGCTAGTGATTTGGCAGTGATCTTGGTTGTATGGATATCTCTTAACTCCTGGTTTTCGTCGAGTTTAGTTAAAATATCACTATAAGTTTGTTCTATTAGAAGATTTGTTGGAGAAATTATAAGTGTTTTTGCCCTTCTGACAGTTAAATAATTACATGCAGTTGGCAGAAGAAAAGAAAAAGTTTTCCCAGAGGCAGTTGGGGCGTCGATGAAGATACAATCATAAGGGCTTTTAATAATGTCCTTGATCATCAATTGGAACTTATGAAGTTTCACTCCAAGAGCGCTTTCGCTGCTAAATTCGAGAAATTGAGGCTTAAAATGAAATGTTTTACTTTGCATTATTGCTGCCATTCAGTTAAAAGGTGCAAAGAACCTTGAAGCTACACTTATTGGTACGCCCCTGGCAAGAATGTATTGGGATGAGGCTTGTTCGACGCTGATATGATATCTTCCACTTTTAATATCTTTCAGGATTTCACTGAACCTATCCGGACCTAGTATTAGAGAAAGGCTATAAAGATTGAGCGTTATTTCTTTAATATCCTGTATTGGCTTTTCTTTTACTATTGCTAGGGATTCTCTCGTGTTTCCAAGTCTTACCGTAAAGCTTTCCGAGAATTTTGCGCGATCTTCTAAAAAGCAGCCTACAAATGAAAATTTATTTCCCGGTTCTATTCCCTGGCGCCTCATCCAGTTTCTCATTGGTGCTCTCCCAGAGTCGGCGATTGCTTTACCCTGCGGGTAACCCTCGCTGATAAAGCTGGTAGCAATATCAAAGACTTTGGTGAATCTGCACTCAGAGACCGGTTCCAACACACTAAGAACAAAACCAAGATCAGCAATTTCACTGTAATTTGGTTTATGCGAAGCGTACCCAAATTTTATTTGTTTATAACAAAATGTATTGTTAATAGCATACATCATCGAAAGGTCTCCTATCCAAGGGGAGGTTATTGTTGCTCCTGCTGCTCCGGATTCAATTCTGCTTCTATAGTATAAAGGAGAAAGTAATGTCAACTCATAGGCTTTCATTCTGTTCCTCTTCTTTTCCTTCTTTTTTCTTTGAACTCGACTTCTTCTTTCTGTCCTCTGATAGTATCTTGGCGTATTTTACCAAATCCTGAGAATCAGATTTAAGTTTATTATAAATTGATTGCAATTCGTCATTTGAAAGCCTGTCAACTCTGCCTAAAAATTCTTCTATTTCTGACCCACTGATCAGTTTGCCAGATAGTGCATTGTTCATCTTTTCTACAACAAAGGTGCTGATTGAGTCCTTGAACTTTTCTGGAACCTGATCCAACTTCGCATCAAAACTTTTAGATACAGTATACGATGTTACAGGTAATTCCTCTTCTCCCGAATATATTGCTATAATATTGTTTTTAATGTTTGGCCCTGTAATAGAGGTTTGGGCACCATAACTCCTTTGTTTGAGGCATAAAATTACGTGCACAAGAGACTCCGGCGTTGGATTAATCATTGTAATAAATGAAGGGAAGAAAACACCAGGAATTACGTATTCCGTATTGAATAGGCTTGTCCGATTTTCTCCTTTTGCCCTATCCCACATAGTGCCCATTTCGGATAATGAATTGTGCATTAACTGCTTCGTTATTTCTGACCTGCTTCGTATTGAGTACGAACTCGAATAAAGAATTCTCGATGGAAGCATCGCCTGCCCTGCGTCTCCCCCCTCTACAACGCTATCACCAAAAATTACCGAATTTGGGTTAGCAAGATAGGAAATGGATCTAACGCTGTTATACTCGTATTGTGGATCTATTACCTTAAACGCTCTGCAAAGTTTTAGCCCCATAAGTTTTTCCTTGGACTTAAACTTCCGTCCCGGTATTTCAATAACCTCCTTTTCCTTGTCTGGTCCCATCTGAATCACAAAAGAAATAGAGGCCTCTGGATCGTCACTCCTGTCAATCAAAGGAGCAATTGTTTCTCTTAATACGAAGATAGTAACTACCCTCCTTCTGTTCTGCCCCATTGCTGGCACGCCGTCTTCTTCACCATTCGCAAAGTATCTCTCACCAAATTTGGAATATATATATTCCCTGATTTCCTCACTCATTTTCTTCACTTACTCCATTTTTATTTATTATTTATTTCCACTTTTCAATATTGTACATAAGGGCAAACTGCGAAATAAGATCCTTTCTGTATTCGGTGCCAGGGATCCTCTTTTTGAATTCTGACCTCATAAGATCAACAAATATATCAGAAAACCCCAAACAATGTAACTGGGTCTGCTTCCCGGAGAACTTTTGGCGGTTTGCATACTCCCAGAGCCTGCCAGCTATTTTTTCCTTCAAGTCTTTGTCGTCATTCCTGAAATATCTCAAGTAAACCTTCATTGCTTCCCGAATAATCCAGGTATTGTCGCTGTTTGACTTAGGTGGTTCAGTCGATATTCCGCATGCCTCTTCTACTACTTTCTCCATTCCTCTCGTATTCAATTCTTTTTCATATCTTTCCATATACCATTCAACTCCTTCTATTACGCTTGGATACTTGATTAGCTTAGGAATTCCAGGGGCATCTTGGATACTTTGCCAAAGAATTCGAAATAAGCCCCTTCGCCCTCTGTTTACATCGTGAATTACCCGAGAAATGGCATTCTTTGGGCCACTAATTCTTGAAATGTTATAAATAAGTTTTAGTTCCATATCAACGGGTTCTAAATCATCTATCCTTATCTGATCAATTTTTAGGTTCTTGACCCAACTTGGCGCGTTATCCCATTCTAACATTGGACTGAAAATTCTCTTGGATGACATTAGTGATGAAAGTTTGACCTTAACCCCCGTCTTCATTATAAAGTCAAGAATGTTTCGGAGAAGATAGAATTCTTCAACCCTTTTGCGAGGTTTGGGTGTAAAAAATATCATATGATATGATAATTCCTTCTTCGATCTTTTGCCAAGCCTCATCATTATAATTCTGTTACCTTTTTCAACTTCGTTTTCAATTTTAATTTCTCCTGTTCTGCTTGAAGTTTCCTTCAATGAATCAACAAGACACTCCAAGTCTATTGGAACGTAATAATCTCCTAAATTAACGTGTATGCATAATGCTTCATTTTCCTTGTCAATTTGTAACCTCCTTAATGTGTTCTCCCTCAAGCAGTACTTGCAAATTTTGCCATTGAACTTATTTTCGTCGTATTTTAGTACTGTTATTTTTCTTCCTGTTCCACTAGTGGCCTTAATACCGAATGAATTTTCCTCTTTCAGGGAAGTTTCAGCAAAAATTCCACAATAAACACACATCGAGGATTTGTCAGGCGGGTCTTGTATCAAGAAATTTGCACCAGTTGCTCTGTTAAAGAATTCATTATAATCGATCACAGTGTCTTTTTCGAACCTTTGTTCCAATAATAAAGATATTTGGCTGCATATTTTGGAATACTCTTCTGAGATAACGTCAAAAGAGGCGTCGCTGAATAAACCTGCGTGACTGATTGCCTCAATGGTTTTTCTTTGAAGTGGATCACAATTATCAAAAATGGACGGGCCAAATGCACCAACTGCAAAGTCGTCTTCAGTAGAATCGGTTTCATCTGGCTGCTCCGAACAAGAATAAAGAACCCTCTGAGCGCACGCAATTAACCCTAAAATCCTTTTCCTCTGTATTTCGAGATCTGCCTCGTCTGTACTTTCCTCTTTTATTTCTAAGTAAAAATATGACTTACCGTTCTTTTCTCCTTTGCCGATTGGGACGCCGATCATTCTAGATTTTACATCAAAATCTTGGTTGGAGTTTTTCCACTTTTCTCCCTGCCATATCAAGAGTCTACCTCTGAATTTTTCTATGTAGGTTTTAACTACTTCTGGTGTAGTTTGTATATTTCTGGAAAAATCAAGCCGGATAGAGTTTCCACTTGGCGCAAAATTTTCAAGCATTGAGTTAATGTTATCATCAGTGAATCCCATTTCTTCTGAAAACAGTTCACATATCCTTCTATTGTCCTTTTCGCTTAATTCCGGGCCCAGGAATGCGATGGCATCCGGAAAATAAAGGAGAACCTGTCTGCCACTTTCCTTTAAATATTTTTCAAAGATTGATCCCAAATGATCCAAAAGAAGTATTTGAGGGAGATCTGAAAAATGGATAAAGTTGAGTTTCTCACTTAAGCTATCCAAAAAAGGTAAAATGAGCTCCCTAATAGTTGAAAAAATAGTATCTGTGGTACCTGCTTTGACGCCCCCTACCTGATCTCCAAGTTTTACATACTGGCTTATTGTTGAAAGTTCTGACCTGTTAAGTTTGGTTTGGACCCTGTTTGCCAGATCCATGGTTCTATTCTCTGTTCTTAAAATAAGAAATACTAGATCGTTCCACCATTCGGAAGGAGAACCCAATGACCTTAAATAAAATGAACAAATTTTTATAATTTTTTGCTTGTTTCTCTCCAGTACCACATCAAGATTATTAGCGCCTTCAAAGCCTTCATGAAACAACTTGTCCGCATCATGCAGGGCAACCGCTGAAAAAAACAATCGGATAAATTTTTCAAGGTCCTCACGATCGTTTGAATCGGGAGAATATTGTTTGCTTAGTTTTAAGTCGAGAATTTTTCCTGAAATGTACATAGCATTTAGCACGTGTGTAAAGTAAGTCGTATCAGACCATTCTTTCAATTTTGCATTGCTACCACCTTTTGCAGCTATAAGTAGATATTCTTCAAGGATTATTTTAAGGGGTCCTTTTTCAGATATTGCTTCTGGACCCCTGGTTGAATAGAATAACTCACGAAAGCACTTGTTAATTGGATCCGTGTTAAATAATTGGTTAATACGAAATTCAATTTCAGAAACCATCAGAGTCACCTTGCTTCTCTTCTTCAATAAATCCAAAGCCAAGTTTGTTTTTACTTCCTAGGCCAACGGTTAATATGAAAGTTAAAACTTCTATGTCCGCACTGATCGTGAATTTAATCATAAGACCGGGCAACTTAATCCCTTTAAAGCCTACTTGCTTTAGTTTCAAGCCTTGTATTTTGATAAACCTAATGTTTGGTTTTATTCCTCTCACTTTTTGAAACTTTGCTATTATGTTTGATTCTAATACTTGCTGAATTTCTTCAGGCGGTTCTTTGAAGAAATATCTGTTGTCATTCTTTAATATGATCGGAGACCTACTCTTTATTGTCAGGATTTCTGCCGTTGGAGTTATGTTTCTAGTGATAACAGAGTGAATCCTGAAGTGATTATGGAATAATTCGACAAAACCAGATACTTCTAGTGATTTTTTGATTTCATATATTAGGGAGGTTTCTAGGCTGGAAATAATGAAAACATAGCGCTCCCCGGTAAATCCAACTTTCGTAAATTTACGCTTACCCCCCGGCATAAGTTGACTTAAGCTGAACTTAAGATTTGAATTGAAACCATGCAGTTGAGAGGCAATTTCTTGATTTTGTTTTGAAACTAATGAAATAAGGGAGGAATATAACTGGTATGCGTGGTCATAAGGAACTTCTAAGTTACTGGAATCTAGATTGACTATAAGCTGCACAAAAGGATAATGCTGATACATGTATATTTACTTTTCTGCAAAATACTTATCATTTAAATACACTTGCATTGTTGCAATAATAATTAATATACTTGCAACGTATACTAATGTGTGAAATATGCAATAGCTATTTCTGGTTTTCAACCTGATTTAATAATTAAGCCATTTCTACGGATTCTTGAACCTCTTGACGAGTTGGTACTGCTTATAACTAAAAACGAAAAATCGATGGAGACCGCTCATAATGTCGGTTCTTTTTTAGCTTTCGCAAACGTGAAGTGCAGCTATATTGAATTGAGTGATATTTTTAATTTTTTCGAAGTTTTAGTGACGTTGGAAAACTTATTGGAGGCTAAGGGAAAACCCCAATGGTTAAATGTTAGCGCCGGGCCAGGAATAGCAATATCATCGTTGACTTATTTTGCTATTCTTCACGAGATAGTTGTTGTTTTCTATAATAAAGAAAACGATAAGACCACAAAGGTAGAAATAGCCAAATCTAAAGAACTTTTTAAAAACGCTAGAAAAAATTTTGTTTTACTTGGACAATTAGAGGATTCCGCCTTAACACTTGAAGATTTAACTTATAAGGTTGGTCTATCTAAGTCTTCGGTTTCTAGAAGAGTGAGGGTACTTAAATCAGCATATCTTGTTGAGACTACTTCCATTAACAGAAAAATGCTCGTTTCAATTTCAGAAACCGGCCTAAAGTTATTGCACTCTAAAATGATTTTCAACAAAAACTAAGTAATGAAAGAAAAAGATAGAGCAAACGTCTAAATTTTTTAAGAGTTTTACTCCATTAAAACCCGTAAAATAAAGTTTTTTTATAGAAATTTTATAAAAATAAAGTATCCCTCAAGAACATTAAACTGTATCAGGACCAGCTAAATTTCCACCGGTTGGCGTATAGATCACTGCGATTGTACTTAGAGCAGGAGCAGTAGTTAAAGTTGAACCAGAAAGAAGTGTATCGGTCACAGTTATGGTAGTATCATAAGTCAAATAACCGCCACCTCCACTCACCGAAACCGAAAGTGTTGAATTACCTATTGATGATGGTGAGAAAGATGCAGAAGAAGACAGAACCGAGCTAGTACTAGTAAGGCCACTTCCAACAACTCTTACCACTACATCTGATAAGCTCACGTTAGTACTAACACTGGTAAATGTAAGCGTATAGGTTATAGTTTTTGTCCCAGCTCCAGATTCGCTTATACTCATACTCGCCGCCGGAGTCGGCTTTCCTATTAACCCACTGAATCCACCAAGCACCGCATAAAGCGTTGCCGCCAAAACCACAGTTATAGCAACAATAAGTATAGTACCAATGATTGCTGAAACTGCTTTATCTTTCTTT
>JAKBQK010000070.1 GCA_021835265.1 Thermoplasmata archaeon | reverse complement strand
TGGAAAAATATAACTCAATGAATCTAAAAAATGACTTCACAAGAATGGATCTGGTTGACTCTATACTTCACAGGATACCCGTATATTCCTAATCCTCGAACTCCTTTAGCAGATCAGGATTACCCTTCATTTGCCCCCTCATCATTTTCTTAAGGGCACGGTTACCCTTCATCATTTTGGCATTTTCCTTCATGGCCCTGAACTCCTTCAGGAGGTTTCTGACATCCTGCTCCTGAGTTCCAGAACCTCTGGACACTCTTCTGATAACCTTTGCATTTATTATTTCAGGGTTCTCAAGTTCTTTGTAGGTCATAGAATCAAGGATGACTGTATATTTACCTATTTTTTCCTGTGCTGCATCAAGATCAAGCATATTACTTGCTCCCTTTGGCATCTTTCCAACGGGAATTGAATCAAAAAGTCTCTTCATCAGTGAAGGTTTCGCGAACTTTTCCCATATATCGTACATATCCATGAGGTTAAATTTTCCACTCATGATCTTTGTCATGGTCTCTTCAGCTTTTTCGTCACTTATGTCTGCCTCCTGTGCAACATCAAGTAAGGCTTCTGGGTCTCCCATGCCAAGAAGTCTTCCAAGGAATTTCTTCGGGCTGAATATTTCAAAATCCTCCAGATGTTCCCCAGTTCCGATCATGTAGACAGGCACTCCAGTCTGTGCAACGGCGCTAAGCGCTCCTCCTGCCTTTCCCGTTCCATCCATTTTAGTAATAATTACACCAGTGAGACCTGTTGCATCCATTAGGGATTTAGCCTGCGGTCCAGCCTGCTGACCGACTGTTGCATCAATCACCAGGAGAACTTCGTCAGGGTTAACAGTTTTCTTTAGCTTAGTGATTTCATCCAAAAGTTCACTGTCCAGTGAATCTCGTCCACTGGTATCAACAATCTTTACCTGAATATCCTTTAATTCCTCAATGGATTGATTGAATATCTTTACTGGATTCTTCTCTCCCTTTATACCAAAGAACTTGGCTCCTGTTTGCTCCGACAGGGTCCTTAACTGCTCAAATGCGGCCGGCCTGTGCACATCACAGGCAACAAATCCTGTAGAGAGACCCTTCTTTATAAAGAATCTTGCAAGCTTTCCAGCAGTGGTTGTTTTTCCCTGACCATACAGACCAACAAGCATTATTGTCTGGGGCTGTATCTTCAGGTTTGATGATTTTCCCAGGATAGCGAGCAGTTCCTCATAAACAATTTTTAAAATGTAGTCCTGTGGAGTCATTCCCGCTGGTGGTTTCTCATTTTCTGATCGTTCTTCTATCTTCCTGCTGAGATCAAGCGTAAGTTTGACATTCACGTCTGCTTTAAGAAGAGCCCTCTGAATATCCCTTATCATCTCCTTAATTACATTCTTGTCAATGTAACTGGAGCCAGTTATCTTCCTGAAAGTCTCTCTCAGTGAGCTTGACAAATTATCCAGGGCCAATGCATGTCACCCCTAATACTCTCTCCACCTGTGGCCACATTTAGCGCAGGTATATATTGCCGTCTCGGGTTCATCTGCCGCCCTTGTCTGCTTCAGAACATAGTAGGCACCTTTATTTCCACACTTTGGGCATACTGCCTCCGAATCAAGAGGTTCAATATGAACCTCCTCTTTAATCATCACAACATCCTTTTCAGTACTCTTTGCAACAACCTTTCCATCCATTTTTCTGTTACCCTTTTCCTCATGTCCACAAACGGGGCATATATTCTTGTCTCTTCCTGGTATTATAAGTGATCCGCATTTTGAGCAAAACATAATCACATATATCCTGTCCTGATATTTGTCAATTGCTACATGATTTTGCTTTTCACATGATCATCTGCCACCTATTCAACTATGAAAATTTATTTTAATAGTTTAGCATGTGCATGCATGGTAAAACTTGATGATGCCATCATAGCAAGGCTTGAGCATGCTGGGCATAAGTTTGAGATTCTGGTGGATCCGGATGCAGTAGAAAGAATCAGGGAGGGAAAACTGGACGTGGAAAATGATCTTGCCTCTGAGGACATATTCAAGGATGCCAGAAAGGGAGAAAAGGCTGGAGAAGAAGCCATAAAAGAGGTATTCAAGACAGATGATATCTTAAAGATAGTACCTGAAATAATAAAACGTGGACAGATACAGCTCACAACAGAACAGAAGCATAAAATGGTGGAGACCAAGAGAAAGATCATTATAAATACAATATCAAGGGAAAGCATAAATCCACAAACAAATGCTCCTAACCCGCCGGCAAGGATTGAAGCTGCAATGGAAGAGGCAAAGATCCATATAGATCCATTTAAACCAGTGAACGAACAGATAAACATGGTACTGAAAGAATTAAAGCCAATCATACCAATAAGAATGGAGAAAGTAAAGCTTGCAATAAAGGTCAAGGGTGATGCCTACGGGAGAATGTATGGCGATATAAGCCATGAAGGGCAAATACTTAAGGAAGAGTGGGGTAAGGATGGTAACTGGATGTGTGTTATTGAAGTGCCTGCGGGTATGTATGGAGATATAATATCATCTCTGGGGAGAAAGGGTAAGGACGATATAGATATAAGAAAAATATAAGGGAAATAAATTTCTTTATAGTTCAGTTGAAAAAATTAAAGAAACAATATATAAGAAGTTTTCATTGCCCTGTTAAAGAGAGATGAAATAGACAAAATACAAAACGTATTAATTACGATGAGAAATAAAGGATGTGATTTAAGACGAGAGAGATAAAAGAGATTGTGTTTCCAGGAGATGATATTGATCCAGGAAACCTTAAACCAAGAAATGGCGTGCACAGATGTGCTGACGGGAAGTTAACTTCACAGTATTTTGGAGTGATTCAGAAAGGAGAGGAGTATATAGACATAGTACCGTTTAATGGCAGCTATTTCCCAAGGCGTGGTGACAAGGTAATAGGAAAGATAATGGAAGTAGGTCCATCAATGTGGACAGTGGACATAAAATCGCCTTACATGACAATGCTTCACATGAATGATACACCTTGGAGAACCATATCTGGAGACCTGAAGAAATTCCTAACAACTGGTGACTATGTGTATGCCAAGGTAATGAATGTAAACGAAATAAAGGAAAGCTGGATTACGCTGAAGGAACCTGGAATTGGATTAAGAAAGCTGGAAGGGGGCCACATAATGGCAATTCCAGCTCCAAAGGTACCAAGAATCATAGGAAAGAACGGTTCTATGGTCAATATGGTCAAGGATGCAACATTCACAAGGATTGTCATAGGACAGAATGGGCTCATTTGGATAGATGGACTCCCAGAAAATGTGATTGTCGCTTCAGAGGCAATAGCTCTAATAGAAAGTGAGGCACACGCAACAGGACTTACTGACAGAATTACGGAATTTTTGAAAAGTAAAAAAGGTGAAATAAATGGGAACACCCAGTGATAAGAAACTGATAAATGAAAATGGATTGAGGCTTGATGGAAGAGGAGACGAAGAACTGAGGCCAATCAAAATATCGACGGATATTCTTGAAAGAGCAGATGGAAGTGCCTTTATGGAATGGGGTGGAAACAAGATACTGGTAGCGGTTTATGGTCCAAGAGAAGCATACCCTAAGCACACGCAGGACATTGAAAAGAGTGTTGTAAAAGCAAGATACAATATGGCAGCATTTTCAGTGGACGAAAGAAAAAGACCAGGACCTGACAGGAGATCAACTGAAATTTCCAAGGTAATTTCAGAAGCGTTAAGTGCAGCTGTTATGGTGGAACAGTTTCCGAGAACACAGATTGATGTATTTATAGAGGTTATACAGGCAGATGCCGGTACAAGAATTGCGAGCCTTACAGCTGCTTCAGTTGCTCTTGCCTCGGCAGGCATACCCATGAGGGACATGGTTGTAGGTTGTTCAGCAGGAAAGGTAGAAGACAGAATCGTTCTTGATCTTTCTAAGGACGAGGACAACTTTGGGCAGGCAGATCTTCCCATGGCGGTGCTTTCAAAGAACAAACAGGTTGTTCTAATTCAGATGGATGGAGACCTGTCTAAGGAAGAATTCGCCAGGGCTACTGATATGATAATGAAGGCCACAGATAGAATAGCCGAGATTCAGAGAAAGGCACTTTCTGAAAAATATAAAATAGAGAATCTATCAGAATCACAGAACGGAGGTGAATAAATGCCTAAAGATGCAAGTGGAATCTTGTCAGAGATAAAGAAGGGTTACATAAGTAAAAAGTTGAAAGAAGGAACAAGGGCAGATCAGAGAAAGCTCGATGAATTTAGAACAATAAGGATAGAGCCAAATTTCATTCCAAGAGCTCAGGGTTCAGCATTTGTGAACCTCGGAAAAACGAAAGTTCTGGTAGGTGTCAAGGTAGAATCAGGCGAGCCATTTCCAGATACGCCAAATCAGGGAGTTCTGACAACTAATGTTGAAATGTTGCCAATGGCATTCCCCACATTTGAACCTGGACCACCAAATGAGGAATCCATAGAGATTGCCAGAGTTGTGGACAGGGGTATAAGGGAAAGCAAAATGATAGATCTCGAAAAGCTTTGCGTTGAGCCGGGTAAGAAAGTCATGATTGTTTTCGTGGATATTGATGTTCTGGATTATGATGGAAATCTGATAGATGCATGCACAATGGGCGTAGTGACTGCTCTGCACACCGCCACATACAGGGTTGATGAAGCATCACCGGAAACAAAGTTGCCAGTCAGGTCAATGCCAGTATCAGTTACAATGGCAAAAATCGATGATGAACTTGTATGCGATCCTGACGTTGAAGAAGAACAGATGTCTGATGCAAGATTAACCGTAACATTTACAGAAGATGGGCACATAAGAGCGATGCAAAAGGGTAACTCTGGTTCATTTTCCATGGATCAGATTAAAAAGGGTATTGACATGTCGGAAGTAGTCGGGAATAAAATAAGGGAATACATCAAACAGGTGATTTAAAATGTCAAGAAGAACTCTGAAAGTTGGACCAGCGGGCAGATTCGGCCCAAGATACGGTGTCACAGTAAGGAAGGTATGGAGCGAGATATATAAGCAGAAGAAGGCCAGATATGAATGCCCCAAATGCAAGCAGTTGAAGGTTGTTAGGATAGCATCAGGAATATGGAACTGCAGACACTGTGGTTACAAATTCGCTGGTGGATCCTACAATCCAGAATTCTCACAGAGAGTAAAAGAGGAACTGGTAGACAATGCAGTATAAGTGTATTAGATGCGGCAGAATTCTGGAGAAGTCACTTGGAACCAATGAAATAGAATGTGAATGTGGTTCCAGGGTTTTCCTGAAAGAAAGACCAAATGTGGAAAAAGAAGTAAACTCAAGATGAGTAGTGGGGATGGATAAATTCACCCAGCTATCCAACGAAAAACTATGTATCAGGTGTGCCGGCAGGATTTTTGCAACTGTCGGTCACACAATGACAAATTTGGATCGTGGAAATCAGATTTTATTCACATCAAGATGTTTTGGATACGAACTCATTTTTGTTGAAGAAAAATCCTGTTCTTTGTGCTCAGGAATATTTCTTGAGATCCCAAAATACGCAGGTGAAATTCAAAAAAGGTTATCTGATTATGAATACAGAACGATCCTTATAGGATCTTCATTTCCTGCCAGTATACTGGAAAAAGAAAGGATACTGCAGGAGAAATATGGCAATCTAGGAGAACCAATAAAAAAAGAGTTCAGTCGTGAACTGGGGAAATATTATATGGATATGACTGGAAAAGAATTTGATAGAAGTGATCCAGATATAATGGCAAAGGTTAACACAGAATATATGTCAATAGAATTTCAGATAAAATCTCTCCTTATCTATGGTATATACAGAAAGAATATACGTGGCATTCCTCAAACAAGATGGATTAAATACTCTGAAAAAACAGATACAGTTGAATCCATAATCGGTGATCAGATCAAGATTATGGGGAACGGAAAAGACTATGCCCTGCATGGGGCTGGAAGGGAGGATGTGGATGTAAGAATGCTTGGTAATGGGAGAGAATTCGTAATAGAGCTAACAGAGCCAAGAATAAGAAACATAAACCTTGAAAAGTTAACAGAGAACATTAATAAAACAAATCTTGGAGTTACAGTTTCATCCATGAGGCCCTCAAGCAGGGAAGAAATTAAAAACATAAAAGACGAGAAGCACTACAAGATATACCGTGCAAAACTGGAATCAGAAAAACCTGTTTCATGCGAAGAATTAAAGGAGATATGTAAGGAATTTAACGGGAAAGTTATATATCAAAGGACACCATTACGAGTTAGCAGTTCAAGATCTGATATTGTAAGAGAGAGAAAGATATCGGAAATGTCAGTGGAATGCGGTGAAAATGGTGATCATGTATTAACCATTGAAGCAGAAGCTGGAACATATATCAAGGAACTTGTCAGTGGAGATGGGGGTAGAACAAAGCCAAGTCTTGCTGAGAAGCTAGGTACTGAGATAAGGATCAGAGAACTGGACGTAATAATGATCAAAAGGTGAAAAAATGGTAAAAATGTCACATGGGCCAAGGTCAGGATCGAGAATGACCATGACAAAGAGATTGAAAGATAGAGGAATGCCAAGAATTAATTCATACATGAGAAAATTTGAGGTTGGAGAATTTGTGGCAGTGAATATTGATCCATCTGTGCACAAGGGGATGCCATTCCACAATTTCCAGGGTTTTACTGGGGTTATAGAAGGTATGCAGGGAAGGTGCTATCTTCTTGGCATAAAAGTGGGTGGAGTAAAAAAGACAATTATCGCTGACCCTGTACATCTGAGAAAAATCAAGGTGTAGTTATGAATATAAAGTATATCACATCATCAGAGGCCAGAGACTTACTTCAGGACCTAAAGGAAAACTCACCTGAAGAAGCTAAGGAATTTGAATATGTGAGACAGTTTTCAAGACTAAGCAAAAAGGATGCAGTCGAGGCAGTTAAGAAGATATCTGAACTTTCAGGTTTCTCAGACGAAGTCTGTGTAAAGATAGTCGATCTGATGCCATCCAACATTGAGCAGATGCTGGCAATTTTAAATTCTTATAAGCTTACACCAAAAGATGAAGTTTTAAGTAGTATAATTGATTATTTAAAAGAATTGCAGTGATAATATGGAAGAATATGCTTTCATTCTGGACGTTCTAATGCAGGGTAGGTCTACGGATCATTCATATAGCAGGACACCTTTAGTTTTTGGACTGGGAGAGACCGAGTTCAAGCTTCTTGAAATGATTCCAAAGGAGGGGGCCATTCTTACTGTTGGTGACAGGGTATACATTGGAAAGGATCTCCAGAAGAGAGATAAAATAATGACTGTGAAACGCAGGATAGGGTATGAGGAATTATCATCGTCAGCAGTAACAGAATTACCATATATACTCGAGAACATAGTTAAGGAGAATGAAAAAAAATATGTTGATTTCTTCAACAGGGCAGAATCAATTAACTCGCGAATGCATACTCTTGAACTTCTTCCAGGGCTTGGCAATAAAACAATGTGGTCAATCATCGATGAAAGAAAGAAGAAACCATTTGAATCCTTCAAGGATCTTACAGACAGGGTAAAGACGGTTCATCACCCTGAAAAGATGATAGCAGTTAGGATCGCGCAGGAAATTGACGGGAAGAATGAAAAATACAGGATTTTTGTTAAACAATGAAGCTCTATACTGAAAAATATGGTCAGGTCCTTTTGAGGGACAAAAATATTGCGCAGATAGAGATTTCAAATCTCGAAGAAGGGGAAAAAGTTCTTGAAATAGGTCCAGGGGAAGGATTCTTAACCCAGTTTCTCCTTGAAAAATATCCAAAAGTCACAGTTGTTGAGTCTGATCACAGATTTGTGGATATACTCAGGGTGAAGTTTTTTGATTATGTGGAACACGGGCAACTCGAAATTATTCACGGGGATTTCCTCGAATACGAAGGCCTGGTTCAGGATCAAATAATAGGAAATGTCCCCTATCATATTTCATCGAAAATTGTTCAGAAATTGTCGACGATGAAGTTCAACAAGGCTGTACTTATGTTCCAGAGTGAGTTCGCAACCACTCTTATGGCAAAGCCATCAACAAAGGAATATACCCGAATGACTGTTTTCGCCTATCTCAACTTCAACATTGAATTTATTAAGCTTGTTTCAAGGAACAGCTTTTCACCTATTCCAGGGGTGGATAGTGCAATAATATCTCTCAGGAACCATGATAATTTTCCCGATCTTGACTGGAATCTTGCAGAGACAAAACTGAGACAAATGTTCTCACAGAAGCGGAAGAAACTCAAAAATGTCATTGAGAACTGCCCTGTGCAATTTCAGGAGAATCGCATAGATCAGTTGCCCCCAGAATCTATTATAAACTTATTGCGAAATGAATAGCATTCCAGATTGAAACATGGATTATACTGATTGGATAGAAACAAGATTCAAAGAAAAACGGAACCAAAAGAACGCTATATTATGTTGAAATTTAACATAAGAATACATTAGTCCAGTTTTTTATATAACGGCCCTTTAATTTCAAATAAAAATTTAGGGTAATTACTCACTGAAAGGATTTGGTACTTTTAGTTTCAGAAGAACAACTGATTTGCGGTTGTCTTCTATTTTGCATTGGTACAAAAGAATAAAATTAACTAGATGATTTGCACAAACAAGTTTTTCATTAGAGATTTTCACATAAATTGCTAAACTTTAAAAAACCAGCCAGCCCAGAACATACTTAGAATTAAAAATACAAATTAATGTAATTAAAATAAAAATTATTGTTTAAATTTAATCGAAAGCGCATCCGCACTGTATTGCTTCTATTTCGCTCTCATGTTTTGTCCCACACTGGTGGCATTCAAAGGGTCCTTTTCCTGTTTCCATACTTATCATAAAATTAAGTAAAGTTTTAAGCATTTAAACTTTGCCACTCTTGAATTCGGCATTTGACTGACATATGATGCAATTGTGTAAGTTTAAATCCAAAGGTCAATCATATCAATAATAGCAGTGTTTTCCGGAAAATAGTGAGGATTAGTTTAAAATAAATAGATCATCCTATTCTTTTAAAATTAAATATAAACAAGTGACTCTTTATAATAAAAATTGAAAAATGTTATGAAAATACTGGTTTTCTAAATAATAATCTAGGAAAAGTGTATTTTCACTTTCCTGTGTCGCTGGCTGTATCCATGTTATTCTTTTGCTGTTGTATCTTGGCAAACTCACTTATTCCGAAATTGCTCACACCGGCTGTGAGTGTGTTTGCAGGAATCATCATCAGGGTTCCCTTTCCTTCCAAGCCAATTTCATAAAGTATGTTCATCCATCTTAATTGAAGTGCTCCAGGGTTATCCACATACATCTTGGAAGCCTCTACCATCTTGCTTGCTGCCTCTACTTCCGCCAGTGCCAGTGTTACTCTTGATCTTCTTTCCCTCTCTGCAGAAGCCTGCCTGGACATTGCCTCCTGAAGTGACTGAGGAACCACAACATCCCTGATCTCAACTGATGATACCTTTATTCCCCAGTGTTCAGTCTTTTCATCTATAATGGCTCTTGCACCTTCGCCGACTTTTTCTCTTTCTGAAAGAATCTCATCAAAGGAATACTTACCTATCACTTCTCTGAGAGTTGTTTGAGCCGACAAACTTGTTGCATTCGCAAAGTTTTCAATATTCAATACGGCCTTCTGTGGATCTATGGCCTGATAATACATTATGGCGTCACAGTTTACCGGTACATTGTCGTTTGTGAATGTTGAGTCAGTTTTAAAAGCAACTGCCTGAATTCTCAAGCTTATAATAACAGGTATCTTGCTGATGAAAGGAGTTACATAAATTATTCCTGGTCCCTTAATCCCTGAGAACCTTCCCAGTGTAAGCACGGGTGCCCTTTCCCACTCTCTCAGTATATGCAATCCTGATAGGATTATTAGCACTATCACAATCACAATAAATATCAAAAAATATTCTATAGCACTCATCAGGATATATATGTGTATCATACTAATTAATTGTTTCTAAATTAATTTATTATATTCTAGACTTTTTTACTCTGAAAGGCTGTAAAACAGAGAAATTTTATACACATGTGTTGGACTATATGAGGAAAATAAAAGGGAAGAATATGGCACAAAAACAATTGAAAATTGAGTATAAATGTTGGAGATCAATAAGATATTGATAAAATGAAAATCATTTTAGCAGATAAAGGGATAAAGAATGGGTTATGGGCGTTCAAGAATTCGGTTCAAAGATCAGAGACGGTAATTTCTTTCATATAGCAATAAATACGGACGAAAACTATTTTAGACATGCATTCAGTAAAATGGAATATATCATGGCATATGAATATCTGGAAGAACTTATGGATAGACTTTCAGTTAATTCATACAGGATAAAGGTTCCCAAATACATTTACCGCGGTGAGGACAAAGATTTCGAGCATTATATTAACGAAAGGAGGAGCATATTCAAGGATCATCCTCTAAATAAAATGGAGGAAGGCTTCATGGATAGATTCAGACAGTTTAAAATACAGAAATATAAGGAAATTGAATCCGATAAAATGTCTATCTGGAACCAGAAAAGTGTTATGGAAATTATAGATGAAGAAAAAAAGAATCATATTTTGATAACAGGATTTGATACTGATAATGAGATTTTTATAAATGCACTGAATGCCAGTGACATGGGTATTGTACCTGTGATACTTTCTGATGGAGTGTCAGCACCATCAGAGAGAAACCATTTCAACACTCTTGAATTAATGAGCAGATTCACATATATGGTTGATAGCAGAGATATCATGCTCATGGCCGGTGATCTTTAACATGAATAGAGTACCAATAATACTCATAGGCGGTATACCGGGAGTAGGAAAAACCAGTATATCTGGATATATTGCAAGGCAATTGAATATCAACATTGTGATGTCAGGAGATTACATAAGGGAAATAATAAGACCATTCGTTCCAGATGATGATGTATTGCAATACTCTGTTTACGACTCATGGAAGAAATATGGGGAAAACACAGAAGTGAATGTAACGAGAGGATTCCTCAATCAGGGAAAACTCATAAACAGGGCCACTTATTCCTCAATAAGAAGGGCAATTACTAACGGAGAGCCGATCATCATTGAAACGCTATATTTCATCCCAGATCAGCTTAAGGAAATTATAGGTGAAATAACCAGCCTATATATTCAC
>JAKBQK010000431.1 GCA_021835265.1 Thermoplasmata archaeon | reverse complement strand
TGATTGAACTATCGGAGTGGATCGGGCAATCAGACCAAACATTTGATGTTCTAATAAACAACGCTTCAAAAAATTCCAGATACAGTGTTCTTGACCTGAGTATGGATGAATGGGACAATATGCTGAGCCTGAATCTAACTTCCGTACTGATGCTTTCTAAACATTTTGCAAAAAATTTGATAAAGAAAAAACGTGGAGGACACATAATAAACATAGGAGCGGTACAATCATTTTTCCCGTTGGATTCTTCGTTTGCATATTCCACAGTAAAAGGTGCATTAAGATCCATTACCAAAAGCATGGCGGTAGATCTCTCACCTTATGGAATACTTGTGACACTGGTTATGCCAGGACCAATTTATGCAAAGGCTGATGAAAATGAGGCCCCGGAAGACTTAAACAAGAGAGCCGCCACTCTTATTGGCAGAATGGGTAGAAAAATTGAAGTTGCCAAACTTCTTTCATTTCTGGCATCAGATGACAATTCATTTATGACAGGAAATGAAATTATTATCGATGGTGGAAGAACTATTTCAAGAAAGCCAGATCCTAGTGAAATCAAGGACGACGTAATTTAGTCTTTAACTCTAACTCCTACTATTTTGCATAATGGGCATCTCAAGGGCTTCTATTATGTTTCAGATTTTCTTCGGCATCTCGGATGTCTTCCATTATTCATCTATCTTGAGCATGTACAAAAGCTCAAGGTGTTTCACGATATCTTCAGAAAGGTTTTGATCTGATCCAGGGACTGTTGGATCACTGACTACACATTATTCGAAAAAAGGATCAGAGATTCAGCCAGTATGTGAGAGTCTGTTTATGGAGATAACACGTCAGATAGATGTAAAGATGCGTCGTAAAAGTAAAAATTTTTACCGTAATATTTTATAGAAAAAGTTTAATAACATTGATTCGCATCACAATGGAATGAATAATAGTTCAATCCTTAAAATAGGCACAATAGTAGTTGTCTTTGTAACCGTTGTAATGTTTTTTTCACCTGTTACAATGTCAAGATCGGGGAACGTTAGCCAATCATTTTTAAACGACGTTAGTTCAAACAATACTAGTTCCGGGTCCGCATTCTATCTAGCCGTAGATAGCTATGGGTCATTTACTCCTAATCTTAATCCATTTAGTGGAATCGCTTCATCACCGTACCAGACAACTGCATTATCCCTTGTGTATCAACCGTTAATGTATTTGATGAATGGTGAAAATCCTCAACCTGCGGTCGCTACCTCATATTCATATAGCTCTAATCTTACTAATGTCACATTCACATTAAAATCTGGATTAGAATATAATAATGGAGCTTCTTTAAATGTTTCGGATGTTATTTTTAGCTTCCATTATGTAATGGACAACAGTAAAATAGACAGTCAGGGTCTTTCGTCATTTATCAAGTCAGTAGCTAGAACCGGCCCAGAAAAAGTTTCGTTTTATTTAGATAATACTGCGTACACAAACTTATATAGGATAATGTCCCAGCCAATCATATTTCCAGGTCAATGGATTAACATTACAAGCCCATACTCAACAACTATCACAAATCCAATAGGTACCGGTCCCTTTGTAGCAACTTCTATATCATCCAGCCAATTTGAATTTAAGTGGAATTCTTATTACCCTTATTCAGGGAAACATTTGTCGGAAATTATAATACCGTCATACCCAACAGTAACCGCTGAGGCAAATGCACTAACCAGTGGTAATATCAACTGGCTATCTGGAGCTTTTGATGCTGACGCTCCCACTTGGGCTACTCAAAGTTCAAATCATTTTTATTTCACGCCACCATCTGGATTTTTCATGCTATATCTAAACAATATGGAATGGCCTCTAAGCAACGTAAGCGTTAGAACTGCAATAGCATTTGCAGTAAACAGAGAAACTCTTTCGAATGAATCTTTACAGCCACCAGCTGGAAATTTTGTTATACCTGCATTAAATAATTACTTAGAACCTTCAATGTTGGCAAAATATTCTAATGGTTCGTATTATAATTACAATCTTTCATATGCTTCAAAAATTTTAACCAGTGCTGGGTTTACTAAAAACGGCAATGGTTATTGGGCAGCAAAAAATGGAACAGTCCTATCTATAACATTGTCTGGCAATGGAGCGGCATCTAATGTTGTCGCGAATCTAAATACTATGAAACTTGAACTTGACTCGTTTGGCATAAAAACATCAGTTTACACTCCTAGTGGATCTATATTCTATGCAAATGTTTACGATGGTAACTACAGTGCGGGGTTGGCTTATTTAGCGAGCTCCATTAATCCTATAGGGGCGCTTAATGAATCATTTTCAAGTTATTGGAATGAACCTATTGGGACCTCTGCAACAGGAGATTATTCTAGGTTTAATAATTCAAATGTAACTACAGATATCAATCTAGCAGATCAACAAACGACACTTTCCGGGCAGAGGGAATATATAAATAAGGCAGTAAGCATCCTCTTGAACGATACACCATCCATTCCATTGGCAATGACAATATCTCAAAATGAATTTAATACTAAAGGATATGCAGGCATCAATCAAACTTCCTTCAAAGATGCACTTTTGGCCAATGGATTTGGCCTGATTTCTATTGCAGTCCCGATTCTTTCTGTATATAGCACTTTAGTAGCATCGCATTCCCCATTGAGTATACTGGATTATGGTGTTATAGCTATAGTGATTGTGGCAATCCTCGCAGCAACTGGGTACACGGTGGTTAAAAGAAGGAAGAAAGAGGAATAGGTTCAAATGATTCCAAAATATATTATTCGGAAATCTATTTTTTATTTTTTTTCTTTTTGGTTTATATTGTTCATAGATTTCCTAATTCCACATTTAATGCCCGGTAATCCAGTTGATGCAGTTATAGGTTCTCTTTCTCAAACAACATCGCTAACCTCGCAACAAATTACTTCGCTAAAGGATTCACTAGGATTTACAAATGGTCCTATTACTTCAGAGTTTTTAACTTTCGTAGTTAATATATTTTCAGGAAAATTTGGGACATCAATTCAGTACTATCCGACACCAGCTATAGATATAATCAGACAAAGTATAGTGTGGACGATACTTCTTTTCGGAACTGCTCTCATTTTAAGTTTTATGATAGGCAATTACCTGGGTCTTAAATCAGCCCATCAAAGGGCATCTAAAAGAGATGGAACTGTATCTGTTATGTCTTTGTTTTTCTATTCATTCCCGTATTTTTGGATGGCTTTATTATTCCTATATATATTTTCAATCAAAAATCATATTTTCCCTGAGTCTGGCGCCTACAGTCATCTTGTTGCATATCTGTCACCAGCTTTCTTTTTTTCTGTACTTACTCATATAATTCTACCTCTATCCACTCTTATTCTAGCTTCCTATGGAGCTTGGTATTTAGGTATGAGAAATAATACTATATCAACTCTGAACGAAGATTATTTGAAATACGCAGAAATTGCCGGGTTGAAGAAAGAGAAGATAATATCGTACTCTAAGAAAAATGCCATTTTACCTAATTTAACTGGGTTTGCATTGAGCTTGGGCAACATAATAGGGGGAGGTATTCTAGTTGAAATGGTTTTCTCCTATCCCGGTCTCGGTTTCGATATTTACAATGCGGTTATAAATGAAGATTTTCCAGTACTGGAGACAGCTTTTTTTCTCATTATAATTGCAGTATTAGTGGCTAATTTTGTTATGGATCTTTTGTATTATCGTCTTGACCCAAGAATAAGAGAGGCATGATATACA
This sequence comes from Thermoplasmata archaeon, assembly GCA_021835265.1. The sequence continues at coordinate 7,523 of JAKBQK010000431.1, read as the reverse complement.
TGGAAAATATGATAGGAAACCACAACATAGATGGTATAAAAGAAGACGCAAACATTAATAATTTTAAAACGAACTTTTTTAGGAAGTTTGTCTCAAATCATTTTTTGTTTGCTGGTATTATAATTGTAAGTGCAACAATGTTTCTAGCAATTTTAGGCTATTTTTTCCATCCATACAATCCTCAACAAAGTTTTGCCTCTAATTTACCGCCTTCAAATTCACATCTTTTGGGGACGAATTTTTTTGGTAACGATATACTGTCCCAATTTCTCGTAGGGATTCTTCCAACTATGGAAATTGCCCTGTTAGGTGCAGCTTTAGCCTTAGCTGTGGCAGTTGTGGTGGGTTTATTGAGTGGTTATTACCGTGGTACAAAGAATGAAGTGCTAGCTTTCTTCATAAATGTTTTCTTATTAATACCGGGGTTACCACTTGCAATCATAATATCATCAGATCTTCAAGCTTCGCATAGTAATCTTGGATTATTGTCTCTTGTAGCTGTTATTGTAATTACAGGATGGGCGTTTGGAGCTAGAACAATAAGATCACAAGTGATGTCAATAGCTGGCAGAGATTATATACGGTTTATAAAACATACAGGTGAATCTACATTTTCAATTATATTTAAGGAAATTCTACCCTCTCTCCTTTCATACATAGGTTATGTTTTTACAAATTTGGTAATTTTTGCTGTGCTTCTTGAAACAAGCTTATTATTTTTAGGTTTAGGGAACGAAACTATTATTTCGTTAGGTTCAATTTTATATTATGCCAACAATTATTCTGCGATCCTTCTTGGTGAATGGTGGTGGTTCATACCTCCAGGACTCACAATTGCCATAATCGGCATAGGATTTGGGCTCATAAGCTTGGGATTAGATACAATTGCCAACCCAAGTCTGAGAACTTATAAGAAGAAAAAATCAAGCACAAATAAAAGACTGTAAAACACTATGTCATCTTGAATTTGTAGTGTTATAATTGAAGGACATCAGTGGTAAAAAATAGGGAGTTCAGGAGAAATGCGAAGGAAATCATTGACACGATTGAAGAGATAAAGAAACTAAGGATGGAGATATAGATAAAAGAACCCCTTCATAGCACTCAAAAGGAATATGAGCCTTTAAACTAAACGATCGATTGAATTAATTGTTTGGTATATTCGGCCTTGGGGTTTTCAAACACTTCTTTCCAATCTCCAGACTCTTCAACTTTCCCATTATGCATAACATATACCATATCAGATAAGTATTTAACAGTCGAAAGATCGTGTGTTATATATAACAAACCAAGATTCAATTCATTCTTAAGATCTACAAGGAGATTCAATATTTCAGCTCTCACAGAAGCATCCAACATAGAAACAGGTTCATCTGCAACTAGAATTTTTGCTCCCACTGATAATGCTTTCGCTATGCAAACTCTTTGCCTTTGTCCACCAGATAGTTCATACGGAAATTTATGGATAAATGTTTCAGAAGGTCTCAATCCAACTAAGTTTAAAAGTTCCAGAACATCTTCTTTTACAGTCTCTCTTGAACTAATTTTGTTTATTATTAGTGGTCTTTCTATTTGATATCCTATTTTATGAATTGGACTTAAAGATGAAAATGGATCCTGAAAGATCATCTGAATGTGACTTCTTAGCTCCTTGATTTTTTTATTATTGGCTTTTGTAACATCTTCACCATCAAATAAGAACTTTCCGGATGTAGGTGTTTCATCAAATAACATTATTTTACCGAGTGTTGTTTTTCCACTACCCGATGCTCCAACTATAGCTGAAGCCTTACCCGAACTAACTTCTACGGTAACTCCATTTACAGCTTCAATAATTTTTTTATTAGATCCTCTGCCAATAACAAAGTTTACATGTAAGTCAACTAGCTTCAATTCATGCTCATTTTCATTTACTAGTTTATTCAAGAAGTTATGTTCCCTTTTTTCCTTCTTATAAGTATCTTGGCCTGAAATTGTAGAGCTATTTCCAATTTTTCCAATTAAACTAGGGTTGTACTTTTGGCATCTAACTAATTCATCCATTGTTAAAAAATCTTCCATTTCCAATGTTTTGCATTCTTTGAATGCCTGAGGACATCTTTTAACGAACGTGCATTTCTTTTCTGGATCAAATATTGGATTTACTTCTCCAGGAATCGTCAAAAGTCTCATTTTATTAGAATTTAAAGAGGGTATGCTTCCAATTAAAAGTTCAGTGTATGGGTGTAATTTATTTTTTATTAATTCTTCTTTCAATCCATCTTCGACAACTTTTCCAGCATATAAGATTGAAATATAATCCGACAGGTAAAAAGCAACCGGGAGATCGTGCGTTATAAGAATTATAGTGGTCCCCCTTATGATGTTTATTTTTTTAACCGTATCAAGGATCTCCTTTTGAACAATAACGTCAAGACCAGTTGTTGGCTCATCAAGAATTATCACCTCAGGATTCATAAGCGATGCTATTGCTATCATTACTCGCTGTCTCATACCGCCACTTATCTGATTCTGATAAGAGTCCAGGACATATTCTGGTAATTCAACAATTTTCAACGCCTCGCTTATTATTTGCCTTTCCTCGGTCTCGCTTACTTTCATATGTGCACTGATAATATCATGTATCTCCTCCCCAATTTTAATTACTGGGTTAAGAGAATTCATGGCTGCCTGGGGCACAAAAGATATATCTTTCATCCTAAGTTTAGAAAGTTTGGAATCACTCAATTTGTATATATCATCTTCATGAAAATATACGGACCCAGATATTTTAACCAAGGGATATTTTAAAAATCCTATCAGAGAATTCGCAAGTGTAGACTTCCCAGAGCCAGATTCCCCTACTATTGACGTTATTTTACCTTCTGGTATATCCAAAGACAAATCATCAATGGCTATAATGGTACCAAAATCCCCTTCGTAAGCTAAAGTCAAATTTCTGATTTTTATGATGGAGTTTCCTTTTACTAACAACTCACTGTATTAAAAAAATAGTATTAAAACATTATGGGATTCGTTTTTAAGTCTTTTCTACAAAATATATTTATTAGAACATTTGATAGCTGATAACATGAACGATCTAAATGACTTCGATATATCAAAAATATTTAACAAAAAGAATAACTTTGGTATAGGTCGTATTAAAAAGATAACTAAAATTGGTGATGAATCTGAATTCGAGGTAGGCGATCGCAAAATTAAAGTGAAAGATTATTGCAACAAAGGCCTGAAGATAAATTTAATAGGCGACGAGGAAACCATCGGACTCGAAGTAGAACACAACGAGCCTGAGAAGGATGAAACAAATTCCAGTTATTCAGTTCAATTTCCCGAGGTGGGTGAAAGATTTCAATTAAAAATAAAGAAAGAAGGAGAGACCGTCTTTGAACCTTATGCCTCAGGTGAACAACTAGGTTTTATAAATTTAGGAGATGAATTTTACGAACTTTTTGCATTAAATCAAGAAACAAAATTAACAACAATTTCTTTCAAGATACCTTCTAGCTATGGTCTATATGGGCTTGGAGAGAATTTTACAACCTTTAACAAGCGTGGAAAAACACTCATAACTTTTCCACACGATAATTATTGTCTGGGGGCATCTCAAGTATATAAAGGAGTACCATTTTTATTGAGCAATGCGGGCATTGGTATAGTATTTCCAGAGTACGTACCAATTAGTTTTGACATGGGGACAACTATGGAAGGCTTAATTCTTATTACGGTTCCTAAGAGGAACATTTCCTTTTATTTGCTGTTCGGAACCCCTAAGGATATGGTTTCCACTTTTATGGAAATGTTTGGAAAACCGGAAATGCCCCCAGAATGGAGTTTTGGGTTATGGGTAAGTAGATGGGCGGGAATTGGTTACAAAGATGTTAGCGAGGTTTCAGATGTTATCGAAAAATTTAGAAAGTACGAAATTCCTATGGACGTAATAAGTATGGACCCCCAATGGATAGAAAATTATGTGGGAGGGATAACCCAAGCCTGTTCCTTTGAATGGGACAGGTCACATTTTAAAAACGATCACGAATTAGGGGATTATCTGCATGAAAAGGGTAAAAAATTATGTCTATGGATAAATCCATATGTTGAAATAAACGGTCCAATATATGACAAAATTAAAAACTGTTTACTCAAAAATGAATCTGGGGAAATTGCCATAGTTCCTAATCAGGACAAAAACCCTCTTAAGCCATTGAGAGGAATGGTAGACTTTGGTAGAACAGAATGTTCAGATACATTTACTCGCCTTGTAGAAAATTTAATGAAAAATTCAAACGCCGATGCAGTTATGACAGATTTTGGGGAAACTATACCTATAGACGCAATTGATTCTAATAAAAATCCGGGCTATTTAATTAGAAATAAGTTAGGCGATCTTTATCAAGAATCTGCGTTCAATGGAGTAAAAAAGGCCAAGGGCAAAGGAATGGTTTGGGGAAGGTCAGGCTCTCTTTTATCACATAATTTTCCCATACAATGGGGAGGAGATTCCAACTCCACGTGGGAAGGTCTAAGAACAGCCCTAAGGGCTATCCTTTCATCAAGTCTAAGTGGCACAATTTTTTCATCATTTGACACAGGTGGATTTGCTGGAAAACCAGACAGAGTTCTTTACATAAGGTGGGTAGCAATCGGAGCTTTCTTATCCCACTTTAAGTTGCATGGAACAACTCCAAGAGAACCATGGAATTATGATGATGATGTAATCTCAGCTTTTAAAGAACTAGTTACATTGAGGTATAAACTGTTGCCTTATATAATTGCAGAGGCTCACAAATCTATAATTGAAAAAATTCCTCTGATTAGACCCTTAATGATGGAATATCCAGAAGATAAAACTTCTTCATATATCGATGATGAATATATGTTTGGTTCATCTATTCTAGTTGCACCACTCCTTTCTAATTCAAATACAAGAGAATTGTATTTACCTCCAGGGAAGTGGGTTTATTTTTACGACAACACACAGTTCGATGGAAAGCAGTGGATTAAGAAAGAGGAGATTATATCACGCATACCTCTCTTTATAAAGAAAGGAGCTGAAATTGAGATGTTAAACGGATTAGCTGAAAATGTTGAAGGATATCTTAGAATGCAAAAGACAGTAAGAACATATTGACATTTGTTCTTAACACTTAAGATCCATTGTTACGGGTTTGTACCTGTGCTTCAAAATGAATTATAGTAGTTGCCACAACTATTTACCTATATATGATATTCTAGCATTGGCAGTGGAACAAAAATCCCCTCCAGAGTGTCCATTTGACTGAACATGATTTGTAGCAAAGGGATTGACCCCAAACATCTTTTACAAGATGAATATCTTCATGTTATCTGCTATTATCTTCACTCTGGCTACAATATTCATCAGAACCCACATGTTGTACAGGAGAATTGCAAGATAGAAATACAGCAGCCTTATGTTATGTCTTTTAGATGTTGTTCTTGCAAGGAACTTTCGCATCATCCTTTAACATGTTTCAATACCGCACCTTTTCCGGTACAGTTTAAGCAACTTCTCAGGTGAAATACCCATGTTTGTTACGAATAAACATCATATGGGTTTCTTCATAATTCTTACAACCACCATGATCAGTGAGGAGGATATTCTCAGAATATACAGGGGAAAGGATGTGGTTGAGAAGGCATTCATGCGTTCCAAATCCGTCATGGAACCTCTGTATGCGCATACAGAGAGAGGAACACGTGCAAGAGTCTTTCTCTCCATTCTCGGCTATGCAATCATAGCCATGATTGCCAGCAGGTGTGGATTGACATACAGTAAGGTTGTGGAGACAATAAAGGGCATCAAGGAGGTTGTCTACACCAACGGAACACACAGTACTGTTGAACTCACAAAGGATCAGAAAATGCTTCTGGAAAAACTTTCAATTGAACTGTAGTGTTAAACTGGGGAAAATATAGGATATCAAGATTTGGCAATCTTCCACAGACGCTTTGTGTTCAAATTTCAACAGTATATCTACTATGATTCATAAAACACTATTATTAAAAATGTTACAAGATATAAAAATTGTGGACCCATTTGAAAAGAGGTAAATTAGACGATTTTTATATCACCTTTCTCTGATATCTCCTCAAGTGTCCGGAGTTTTGTTTCTGGTGCAAACAGTATACTTAGCACAAGACCTCCAACGCACGCTATAATAATGACGAGAAGTTGATCCCCTATAACTAAGCTTGGAAACAGTAAACCAGTTAGAACCCCGCTAATTCTTCCAAAACCTTGTTTCCACCCCTCAGCAGTTGCTCGTATACGAGTTGGGAAGAGTTCTGGAGAATATACCATATGCATGCTGGCGGGACCTATACCAGAAAACATGGCAAACAAAACAAATGCTGACAGTGAAAGGAGTTTCAAGCTCGGAGGGGCTAAAGCTAAAGCGATAATTGTTATTGACATTCCCGCCCATCCGGTAATTGTTGATTTACGTCTTCCAAAAGTATCTATTACCAGTATCAAAATTATATCTCCCACTACAAAAAGTGTCCAATAAAGCGTTGAACCGAATAGGCCCGCTTCTCCGAATGAAGCCAGTATGGATGGGCCATACAGGGTCGAATTAATGAAAGCGATTGTAAATAAGAAATAAAATAGGCCCAAGAATAATGCACTATTTCTAAATTTTGAAAATAATTCTCTATAATAACCAGAAATAGGTGGCTTAACATTCGAATCCATGACAAATTTCTGTGTTTCTGCAGTCATTGCACCACCAGTGACCTCTTCAATGGCCTGAATAGCTTCTTTCTTTCTATCATGTTGTAGTAACCATCTTGGAGATTCCGGTGTTCTGAGTCTGGCTAACAATACCATAAGTGCAGGAATAGCCGCTGACATAAGCATGTATCTCCAGGCAACAGTAGCACCTATTGGAAGCAGGGAATACCCAACCAAAGCGGCGGCAACTCCAGCTATGTTGAAAAAAGTTATATTCATAACAAGGAATTTTCCTCTCGGCTTTTTAGGGGTAAATTCACTGAGATATGACGTTGCTATTGGATAATCCATACCGATTACTAATCCAACCAGAAATCTTGCAATAATCAATTCAAATATACTATTTACAAATCCAGATACCAGGGAAAAAACGATAAACATTATTAGATCAATAATAAAGATACGTCTCCTCCCAAACCTATCAGCAAAATAACCTGATAACAATGCTCCTACCATTGTTCCAACAATGAGGATAACGGCGACTAATCCGACCAAAAAAGCATCATTTTGCAATCCAAATAGTGTTTTAATGCCTCCGAGTCCAAATGAAATAATTATTAGATTATATCCATCTACAAAAATACCACCTCCAGTCAAAAGAAGCATTTTGTAGTTGAACCACTTGGATTTCTGCTCATCCATCTGCCCATAAGCCCTGTCTTTAAGTTCATCCCACGATTCAGTCATTTATGATATAACGACATAACTATATAAGAATATATCGCTTACAAAAGTTTTTGAAATATTGTTATCGTAATTTTTTCTTGGAAAA